>CADBND010000043.1 GCA_902795875.1 uncultured Erysipelotrichaceae bacterium | reverse complement strand
CTATATATGTCGTTACACGCGATTTGAAGCCTTTCTGGTAAAGATATTTATAGGAGTATGTCACATAAGGAATCTCTTTTAATAACGTATGTTTGACCCAAGACAAGCTTACAGAAAGGATCTCCATCACTGTTTCAATGGAACAATTAAAACCCCTATTGTACATGGCATCCGCCCACGCGTAATAGTTGCTGCTACTTCCGTGATAGATGATTTTTTTGGAGGTTTCGTTCATATATTTATTGTAATATATGTGAGGCATATGCACAACAAATAATAAGTTTAACATAACAGCCTTCTACTCTAAATTAAGATTTTTTTGAAATTAAGCCACATATAAAAAGAAACACCATATTTATCCTAGTCAGCCTTTACCATATCGGTTTTCCTAGCTCAACGAAATAGGCCTTTTGGTTGTAGTCATCGACTCGATTGAGGAGACTAAGAATATACAGATCTCATATCAGAAGTTATATCTTTAGAAAAATTGAAATGGTATTTCAGACAGGAGGTGCCTTGTCTTTGCTTTTTTTGCACTTCAGCGTGCAAACGATTGTTATTATGGTAACAAAACCGATTGCTATCATATAATTGAATGAATCCGATACACGAGAAACTGATAAAGCTTTTGCTGAACAACAGCGGTCCGGTCACTTCCAGACATCTTTCACAGATGATGGGCATCAGCGTGCGTTCCGTCAAGACCTACATCTCACAGATCAATCAGGAAGTCGGGAACAATGTGATCATCAGCGGAAATCAGGGATATTCGATCAATGCCAAAAGAGTCGGTGGTCTTCTGAAGAAGGAAGATGATATCCCGCAGACTTTCGACGAGAGACGGGATTTCATCATCCGGGAGTTTCTGCTGAAGCACTCTTCTTCTTTGGAGATCGAGGACATCTGCAACCATCTCTGTGTTTCCGAATCGACTCTGAGAGCCGATATCACCAAGATCAACCGCCTCTATGAGAACTACAGGATCAGTTTCCGTTTCAGCGGCGATCAGCTGCTGATCGAAGGCCCGGAAAGATCATTGAGAAAGATGTACAGTCTGACGCTGCTGGACAATGTCGAGAGCAGCTATTTTGATTATGATCTTCTGCAGGATGAGTTTTCCGATTTCAATATCCGTTCCATTCCCGCGATCGTCCGCAGGGTTTTCGCAAAATACAACTATTTCATAAACGAGTTCGCGCTGTTCAATCTGACACTGCATGTCGCAGTCATCATCGACCGCCTGAAGAAAGAAAACTATGTTCAGCAGGACGGCAGGATCGATATGAGCGAAGAAGAAAAGATGATCGTTGCCGATATCTGCGAACAGCTGGAAGAGAAATACGATGTCAGGTTTACAAATGCGGAGAGGGATGAGATCTATATCCTTTTTAGATCCAATGCCAATCTGCCGACGACCGATGAATATGAAAAGCTGAAGGAAATGGTGGGAAATGACATTTCGGATGAGGCTCTGCAGCTGATCGAAGAGATCAAGGACCGTTATTATGTCGATCTTTCCAATGCGACGTTCACCGTTCCTTTTGCCTTGCATATCAAAAACATGATCTACAGGGCACAGAACAACCGTTCCATTCTGAATCCGCTTTCCGAGTCCATCATCCTTTCCCAGCCCATCATTTTCGATATCGCTTTGTTCGTGGCGATGAGGATCATGGATGACTATGAGATCGAGATCGATCAGGGTGAGATCTGTTTCCTTGCCTTACATATAGGCGGAGAGATCGAGAGACAGAAGCAGACATCGAGGAAGATCAGGACCGTGTTCCTGTGCCCCTCCTATATCGATATTTCCAGCCAGCTCTATAACAAGATCCTGCTGGCCTATTCCAACGAGATCGACATCATCTCTCTCGTCCAGCACTCATCCGAGATCGGAGATCTTAAATATGATCTTCTGATTTCTACCATCAGGACAGAAAACAGCAGGGGCGTCAGCGTACTGATCTCCCCTTTCCTTTCACAGAAAGACAAGATCAACATTCAGGATGGCATCGAGTCAGCCCGCAACAGGATCATCAGCAGAACGCTGAAGCAGCATTTTGATGACTATTTTGAGAAAGATCTGTTCTTCTATAAGCCGAAAGACATCAGCAGCAGAGATGATGCGATCTCTTTCCTGACGGATAATCTCATTAAAGCGGAATATGTCAACGACAGCTTCAAAGAAAGCGTCATGAAAAGAGAACTGGCAGCCACGACTGCCTTCGGTCTTTTCGCTGTACCTCATTCCATGGAAATGAATGCGCTGAAGACGACCGTGTCTGTTCTGATCGATCCTTCCGGCATCACGTGGGAGGACCAGCGCATCTATGTCGTGCTCATGATGTCGATCAGGGCACAGAACCATGAAGAATTCACCAACCTGTATGAAGCGCTGATCGCTGTGTTTTCCGAAGAGGAAAACATCAAGACGATCTGCAGCTGCAGGACGTTTGAAGAATACAGGAAGACCCTGCTGGATCTGATCGGCTGACGTTTGCACCGCCGGGTGTAATCGTTGATTAGGAGAAAAAGGATCTCCCGTTCATACTGAAGGTGTAAGCCGGCAAACACATTTTAAGGAGGTAGTGCCAAATGAATATTCTCTTATGCTGCGGTGCTGGAATGTCCAGCGGATTTATCGCCAAAAAAGTTCGTCAGGCGGCGAAAAAGGATGGTGTATCGGAAGTAAGCTGTACAGCTCAGGCCGAAAGCACTATCGGTCCTGTTCTGCCTACTGTCGATATCGTCTGTCTTGGACCTCACCTGAAGCCGAAGTTCGAACAGATCAAGAGCCAGTGTGATCAGTACGGTACCAAGTGTATCGTGATTCCCGGCCAGATCTATTCCACGATCGATGGCGAAGGTCTCTATAAACTGATCAAAGAAGAATTAAGTAAGTAATAAAAGAGGAAATTAAAATGTCTGAAAAGAAACAAAATGCATTCATGAACTGGATGATGCACAAATTTGCTCCGGCAATGCAGAAAGTGATCGCTAACCCATGGGTAGCTGCGATCGCAGACGCATGGACCAGGGCTCTGCCGCTGATCCTGACGGGTTCATTTGTATTCTTCTACAATGTATTCCGTTCCTACATTCCGGTATTGCCGGATCTCGGACCGATCAAGGATTTCTCGTTCGGTTTCTTATCGCTGTTCCTTGTATTCATCATTCCATTCAACCTGATGGAAAAGAAGAATATGCCGAAGTATTCCGTCGTTGCCGGCTTCCTGGGCATCTGCGTTTACTGCATGGTACTCAATCCGGTCATTGATGAGAACTGGTTCATGTACATCAACTACAACTACTTCGGACCTACCGGATCATTTGCCTGTCTGATCATCGGTGAATTCACAGCTTTCGTCTTCTATCAGTGGACCAGGCATCATTTCCTTGAAGACGGCGCTCTTCCTGATTTCGTTGTCGACTGGATCAACAACATCGTTCCGATCTTCCTGGCTTTACTGATCGCACACGTTCTCGTTGGTGTACTGCACATCGATGTCATCAGCCTCATCGACAAGCTGTTCTCGCCGCTGGCTGCGCTTGGCCGTACTTATATCGGTTTCGTCCTGCTGGTCACGATCCCGACTATCCTGTATTCTCTGGGCATCAGCTCATGGGCTTTCGAAGGTGTATCATCTCCAATCTATCTTGCTAACATCGCAGTCAACATCGCTGCTGTTGAAGCGGGACAGAAGGCTACTCTGATCGCTACTTCGGAATCAGTATTCACAGCCGCACTCGTCACGCTGGGTGGTTTAGGCTGTACGCTCCCTCTGGTCGTCATGGCTTTACTCAGAGGCAAGTCAAACAAGATGAAGACCATGGGCAAAGTCTGTATCGGTCCGTCTATCTTCAATATCAACGAACCGGTCGTCTATGGTTTCCCGATCGCTTTCAACCCGACGCTCATGATCCCGATGTGGTTATGTTCGATCGTGGGTACTACCATAGAGTATCTTGTCATGAAAGTCGGTCTGCTCAATATCCCGTCCAAGATGATCCAGGTCGGTCAGATCCCTGCTCCGTTCTCTTCGATCATGATCACGGAAGACTTCCGTGCGGCGATCTGGTGGGTAGTACTGTTCGTAGTCTACTGGCTGATCTATGCACCGTTCTTCAAGAGCTATGACAGACAGTGTCTGGCTGAAGAAGAAGCAGAGAAAGAAGCTGCAAAGGAATAGAAAACTGCAGGAGGAAATGACATGCAAGAGAATAATCCTCTAATCAAGGTATCGATGGATATAATTCTGTATGCTGGGGACGCAAGAAATAATGTTGAGTTTGCATTGGATTATGCCGAAAAGGGTGATATCAAAAATGCAAAAAAGGAACTGATCAACGCTGAAGAAAACATTACCAAAGCACACCAGTCACAGACTGAAGTGATACAGAACGAGATGTCAGGTGTTGATTATGAGCCTTGCCTGTTATTTTCACACGCACAGGATACACTGATGACGATCGCCTCGGAATTGCAGACGGCAAAGCGTCTGGTGAATCTTTACGAGCTAGTCTACAGCAAACTGTGAAATAAAGATCAAACTGAGACAGCCGTTCCAGCAGAGGGGAACGGCTGCTGTTTTTAAAAGAGAAAGGACGATATATGAAACAGTTACCGAAGGGTTTTCCTGAAAACTTCTTATGGGGCGGAGCCATCGCTGCCTGCCAGGCGGAAGGCGCCTGGGATACAGATGGCAGAGGTCCCTCCACTTCCGATATCCACAGATACGACGATCACATGGATCAGGCCCACATTACAAAGGAAGGCGGCGATACGCTGGCAGGCATCTATCTTGCTCTGAATGACAAGGAAGGCTATTATCCTAAAAGACACGGTATCGACTTCTATCATACATACAAGGAAGATCTGAAATTCATGAAGAAAATGGGCTTCAAGGCCTTCCGCACCTCAATCTCCTGGTCCAGGATCTTCCCTCAGGGAGACGAAGAAGAGCCTAACGAAGCCGGTCTGAGATTCTACGATGATCTGATCGATGAGATCATCAGGGACGGTATGGAACCGGTAATTACGATGTGCCATTATGACATTCCGTTAGGGCTTGTCACAAAATACGGCGGCTTCGCAAACAGAAAAGTCACCGACCTCTTTGCAAAGTATGCTACCCTTCTTCTGGAACGATACAAGGGAAAAGTGAAGTACTGGATCGTATGCAACCAGGTCAACTTGCTTCCTACCGTAATATTTGGTTCTTTAGGTATTTATGATGACCAGGTTCCGAAAGAAAAAATGGAAGAAACCATGTATCAGGCCGTTCATAATCAGTTTCTGGCCTGCGCAAAAGTCAAACAGCTCGCTTCTTCGATTGACCCGGAAGCACTGCTTGGAACAATGGTTGCGGATGGTACGATGTATCCTGCTTCCTGCAGGCCGGAAGATATCGTTGCCTGCATGAACAAAAATCGCTATCAGCAATACTTCTTCACCGATGTCCAATTAAGAGGAGAGTATCCCGTCTATATGCTCAGATACTTTGAAAAAAACGATATCCATGTCGATATCAGTGAAGAAGATGAAAAGCTGTTAAAAGAGAATACGATGGACTACCTGGCAATCTCCTTCTATTCCACGAACATCGTTGACGCAAAGAAAGACGGCGTGAAGCCCTATGTATCTTCGCAGAACCCCAACCTAGAGCCCACACCTTGGGAATGGCGCGCCGATCCCCTGGGTTTATATAACGCCCTATGCCAGCTCTCCGACCGCTATCACATTCCTCTGATGATCGCTGAGAACGGCTTCGGTGCATACGATAAAGTCGAAGTAGACGGTAGTATTCATGACGGCTACCGCATCGAATACCTGCGTAAACACATCGAACAGGTGAGAAATGCGATCATGGACGGTGCGGAAGTCTTCTCCTATCTCAGCTGGGGACCGATCGACATCGTATCCTCATCCAGCGCCCAGATGTCAAAAAGATACGGCTATATTTATGTTGACCTCGATGACCATGGAAAGGGGACAGGCAGAAGGATGAAGAAGGACTCCTTCGAGTGGTACAGAAAAGTCATCGTAAGCAACGGGGAAGAATTGGAATAAAAAAACGTTCTATCAGAAATTAACAGAAAAACACGGAACTGAAGACACACCCCGTTCTCTGATTCCGTGTTTTTTCCATAGGTTCTATATTGTTAGATCAGAACTATCCTGCCAAAGGATCTGCCATGCACGTTCTTTTTTCATTGCGGTAAGAGAGAAGCGAAGTAACATTCTGATTAAGGGCTTCATAATAGTTCTTTGTATTCATGACAATGAAACTCGTGAACATGTCGATTTTAGTTGCACCATCTGCATACATCTTCACAATTATTCAGTCTTCATTCCCCGGTCTTTCTATATAAGGCGATCCTTCGATCAAGAGTAGATAACGACACGTTCAGTTTCTTTCGCATATACTCCTTTGTTATCTCCTTGGATTGCCATCTGTTGTATAAAGATAGGAATTCATTCCGATTTATCTCTTTCCGAACACGACCTTTATAGACACCTTTTTCCTTTGCGATGGCGATTCCTTCGGCCTGACGCTGTCTGATCGTCTCACGCTCGAATTCGGCAAGCGAGGCAAAGATAGAGAAGACCAGTTT
>CADBND010000042.1 GCA_902795875.1 uncultured Erysipelotrichaceae bacterium | reverse complement strand
TGAGGGATCTCCGGATGTACTGGTCGTCGATCTGACCAGCGGCATCAAGGCGATCGCCAATGGAGCAGAGTATAAACTCGGAGCGATCATCACCTTTGGCAACTTCTATCTGGCTTCTACGGGAAATGATGAGAATGATACGATGGATGCCGATGACAAGATCGTCTTATTTGGAAATGAGAATATGCTTCCGAACAAAGTCTGGCATTATCTCTATGTAAATGACTATGATGATTCTCTGCTGTTTGAAGCGGATGCCCAGCAGGCTGCCGCTGCTCTTGGAAGCGGAAAATATTCCGATGGTACGGATGTGGACTATGTCTTCCTGGCTCAGCCGGCTCTGTTCGCAGCGATGAAGAAGAATGAAAACGCGAAGATCTATGCCGATATCCAGGCGGAATATAAAAACAAATCCGGTCTCGACATGATCCAGGCAGCTGTGTTCATCAAAAACAGTGTTGATACCGCTACAGGGAATGCATTCCTGGAGAAACTGTCCGGTTCGATCGATGCAGCGATAAAGGATCCGCAGCTTGTTGCGGACGGACTGTCCGTATATACTGATGATGAAGCGACAGCTCAGTACGGTTTCAATCCGACTGTGGTGGTCAACGTGTTCAAACAGACCAATGCCTTGGGCAACAACGCGATGGGTCTGGGCTATGCGAAGGCGATCGATATCAAGGATGATATCGATGCGTTCTTACAGATCTTCGGTATCGAGAAGACAAGTGAAGAGATCTATTTCCAATAAGAACTTCATATTTATAGCCGGTCTTATCATACTTGCCACTTTGTGGCAAGTTTTTGCATTGACGGTGGATGAAAGGACGATGGTCTTTCCCGGTCCGGTGGAATCTTTCTCCTACGCATTCCAACTTCTGGGAAAGTCCTATACCTATCGCTGCATTTTTTCAACGATGATGAGGATGCTGGAAGGTTTCATCCTGTCGCTTATCATTGGCCTGATCTTTGGTGTGATTGCAGGAAATTATCCGGTTTTCGGTGATCTGATCAATCCGACGATAACGGCTTTGCGGGCGGTCCCGACGGCTTCGTTAATTTATCTTTTCATCGTGCTGGCGGGTTTTCGCAAGGCTCCAATGTATCTGGTGATTTTGATCTCTTTCCCCATCATATACGAGGGAGTGAAGCAGGGGATAAGGAATATCCCGGTTTCTGTGATCAACGCAACAAAGGTGGATGGTGCTTCGTTTTTAAGAAACAATCTGCGCATCAAGCTGCCATTGGCTTTTCCATATATCGTTACGGCAATGGCAAGTTCTTTTTCCCTTTGCTTCAAGATCGAGATCATGGCAGAGGTGATCACCGGGGCTTCAACGCCAGGCCTTGGTTCGGCGATACTGGGTGCCCGTTCTTCCGATCCCACCAATATGGTACCGATATTTGGCTATTCTCTGATCGCGGTGGGACTCATGCTGGGGATCGACCGTCTTAGTTTCCTTGTCAGGGATAAAATCCGGATCGATTAGTTTATAATAATAGATGATGAAAAAAAGAAGACGTATCAACAAGTCATCTCTGGTGATGATCGCTTTCTTATCGCTGGCACTGATCGGATTGTTTTTCTTGCTTTTCGTGAACTTTTCTTTTCTTGGAAAGACGTCGATCCACGAAGATGCCAGGACATATAAGACCAGACACTGCATGGCTTTCTATCCTGCTTCAAAACAGGGTCTTTCTTTTGCCAAGGATCTGTGCAAGGGCGTAAAAGATGATTCGATCTATGATTATACGCTGGTCCCGTATGGTGATTATTATCTGGTCAATTACGGACCGGACAAGAAGTATTTTACCGATAAGGAATTTGAACCGGTCGTCATAGAGGGAGTGAATGAAGAAGGAGAGCAAGTGATCCTCGATTATCTGCGTTATACTTTCAAAAAAGACAGACCGGAAAAGTACTATGATCCTTCTTTTTTGACTTCCCTTACGAAGGATTCCATCGATTACTCCAATCTTTCTTACGATATCGACGGAGAAAACATCCTGGTCCATGTGGAAGAATATGATATGGATCTTGCGATACCGCTCAAGTATATGCAGAAGTATATCGGGATGGATTTCGGTTTTCCAAACGAGATCTACCGCAAGCCGGTCTTTCTCGATCCCGATGAATCGCATCCTTTGATTTGCCTTACTTTCGATGACGGTCCCCAGCTTCATTATGAACCAGGGGATACCAGCACTGAAAGGATCGTGGATATCCTATATAAATATGATGCTTCTGCAACTTTCTTTGTGATCGGTGTCAATCTGGAAGACAGAGAGATCTGGGCGGATTATCAGCTTTATACACTGCTGAAGAGGTCGATCAATCAGGGCAATGAATATGCTTCGCATACAAGCACACATACCAATCTGACAACTCTTTATTCGGTTGATGCGATCAAAGAGGAGATCCTTGGACCGGCCGATTATTTAAAAGATTTTATGGATTATGAAATGAAGATGTTCCGTCCGGTGGAAGGTTCTTTCAACAATGACGTCCTGAATGCGACCGATCTGCCGGCGATCTTATGGGACGTGGATTCCGAGGACTGGATGAGCACCGATCCCCAGGAGATCATTGATCAGGTACTGAAATACGAATACGAATCAGGCGATATCATCCTGTTCCATGATATCTATGATGAGACAGCAGATGCGCTGGAAAAGATCCTTCCCGCTTTGATCGAGAGGGGATGTCAGCTGGTGACGGTCTCAGATATGTTCCGTTTCTATAATATCGAGCCCTCTTCTATTGATTATTTCTATTCTCCGAGCTATTACGAGTGATGATCTTCTGAAGAAAAGTCACATACCTGTCGGCGACCTCCGGGTCGTCGATTTTTATATCGTCGCCATAGGCACTGAGTTTTGCAAAAAGAGGTTCTGAGATACTGGTCTTGATGAAGAATCCTTCTCCGGTGAAAGACAGTTTCGGAAAATCGTCCTGTAAACGTTGGCGGAGACGTTCGGAATCATTTATGATCGTGAAACGGATCGTGGAAGTCTCGGAAGAATGGAAGGAGGAAGAACTCTCTTCGATATTGGCGATGATCTTTTCCACCGGTATCGTGATGTCGATGGTCTTTTCCGTCAGATTCATCGAAGTGATATTGTCGAAACGGGTGTGATAGATTCGGTCAGATCCTTCGTAATGATAATAGAGATAGTAGTAATCGTTTTCCCGATACAGAAAAAGCGGAGCGATCTCTTCGCTTTCTTTTTTTGTGCGCCTTTGTATTATCAGCATCTTTTCGTTTTTGATCGCATTCAGCGTATCTTCCAGCCGGTTGATGAAATGAAGATCGCGGTGCCGGTTTCGATATTCGAGTTTTTTGAGCTGTTTCGCCTCATAGATGGAAATGAAGGAATAGAGCTTGTCTTTCAGTCTCTTTAAGAAAGCATCATCCAGGTTCTTCAAGGAATTGAGGGAATCGATCATGATTTTGACTTCGGAAAGCGTAAAAGGAGCTTCCGAAAGATAGTATCCGTTGTCATATTCGATATCGTAGCCAAAAGCTTCCAGAGTCCGGAAATCGTCATAGAGGGTCTTGCGGTTTGCGGAGGGGATGCCTCCTTCTTCAAGAAGGACACAGATGTCAGACACGGAGAGTTTGTGATCCATATCGGTCTTTGTCTTGAGGATCTCGATCAGTTTTATCAGACGCTGCTTGTTCATAAAGATATTATAATACTGCCCAAAAAAACGGACAATATCAGAATGGAAAACAGATAAGATGGAATCAGGAGGTAGGAAAGATGAAAAAGATGATGATCATGGAACTGTGGGTGATGATGGCTTCCTGGAGTCTGTTTCTGAATGGATACGGCATCATTGCGGTCGTAATGGTGGCTGTCTGCGATCTCTACGCATTATACAGGATCGGTGAGGTGAACTGTTGGCGGATCGCAGCCTTGAGTATCGGACTCTATGGCGTTCTGGCTGGCTGGTATCATGCCAGCGATATTCCATACTATTTCCCGAATCTTCATATATTTATGGCTTTGACCATATTGAACGGTGCCCTGATCGGTGAATCACTGTATGCCTATAGAAGAGGTCTCTCGCTTCTTTTATCGTCAGTGATCTCTCTGATGTTCGTCCTCACGGCTCTGATCATCGTCCTGATCCCGGAAAAGGACTACTCCCTTTTCGGAAAGAAAAATCTGTTTTTGATGGATCTGTTCTTCTTCTTGCCTCATCTGATCCCCTGTCTGGTCGTTTCGCTTAAGAGAAGTGAAGCGGAAAGCGGGAAAAGAAAGTATATGGCTCCTTTGACAAGAAAGACGTATTAAATCAAGTGGAGTCATGAAAAAAGTGCCAGCCTATGTGACTGGCACTTTTCTTTACATCTTTTCGATCTCTTCGATCAGGACTTTGATCACATCTTCCTGAGGGATGGCTTTTACGATCTGTCCCTTCTTGAACAGTATCGCCTGATCCTTTCCTCCGGCAACGCCGATATCGGCACGTGAAGCTTCTTGGGGTCCGTTGACCGGACAGCCCATGATGGCAACTGTAACGTTCTTATTGATACCATTAAGATAGTCTTCCATCTGTCTCACGATCGGAAGCATGTCGTACTGTATCCTGCCACAGGTCGGGCAGGAGATGAGATTGGGCACATCGCTTTTTAATCTGCAGGCTCGAAGGAGCTTCTTAGCGACCTTGACTTCTTCGACAGGGTCATCGGAGATCGAGATCCTTATCGTGTCGCCGATCCCTTTCAGAAGCAGGTCTCCCAGCGCGAGAGATGATTTGATTGTTGAATCAAGGAGTCCTCCGGCTTCCGTCACACCCAGATGCAGTGGATAGGGGAAGGTGTTCGATGCAAGTTCATATGCCTTGATGCATTCCAGAGGATCGGAAGATTTGAAGGAGAGGCAGATATCGTGGAAATCCAAAGCTTCCAGGATACGCAGATGATCTTTCGCCGATTCGATCATTGCTTCTTCGGAATGCGTGTATTTCTTGTTCAAACTGCCGGCGTTGATGCCGATACGGATCGGGATCTTCCTTTCTTTACAGGCAGTGACGATCTGCCTTATCTTGTCTTCGTTTTCGATGTTTCCCGGATTGAGACGGATCTTGTCTGTTCCCTGACGTATCGCTTCCAATGCGAGATCAGGGTTGAAGTGGATGTCACATACCAGGGGGATGGAGATCTGTTTTTTTATAGCGGAGACGGCTTTGGCGTCTTCCATATCCAAAATGGCTACACGGATGATCTCACAGCCCGCATCTTCAAGTCTTTTGATTTGTGATACGGTCGCTTCGACATCTTTGGTTTTCGTGTTGGTCATGGATTGAATGACGACATTATTCTGTCCGCCGATCTGCACGCCGCCAACGTAGACCGGTCTTGTCTGCATTCTGTTCATAAGCCTATTATAGCCTAAAAAAAGCCTTAGATCTGTTTTTCCAAGGCTTTGATGACTTCGTCGATCTTACTGTCGTCGCCATCAAGGATGGCGTTTTTGACGCAGTTGTCGATGTGATTCTTAAGGATCAGATTGTTCGTCTTTTTTAATAAGGCTCTGGTGGCCATCAGTTGATCGGAAATGTCGAGACAATAGCGGTCTTCGTCGATCATCCGGATGATCCCGTCAAGTTGTCCTTTGGCGATCGTCAGATACTTTTTGACTTTTTCGTGATCTTTACTCATTTACGATACCGGTCACGGAATAGCCGGCGTCTTCGATCGCTTTTATGATCTGTTCATCGCTTAATGCGGTGTCTTTCAGCCAGGCTTTGTTTTCTTCCAGAGAGACTTTCACATCGGCGCCAAGGCTCTTGAGAGCTTCCTCCACGTGAGCTACACAGTGCATGCACATCATACCATCGATCGATACAGTCTTGTTCATAGTTTTGATTTCCTCCTTTTTGATACTGTTTATTCTAAGGGCGTTGCTCAGAACAAATATCGAAGAGATCGACATCGTGATCGCTCCGACCATCGGATTCAGCGACAAGCCCATACTCTTGTAGAAGGCTCCTGCCGCCAGCGGGATGAAGAATGCGTTGTAGAACAATGCCCAGAACAGATTTTGTTTGATGATCCGCATCGTTTTGGATGCCAGATCGACCAGAAATGAGACATCGAGGATAGAGTTGGTCATCAGTACGACGTCACTCGTCGCATAGGCAATATCCGTTCCGTTGGCTACCGCAAAGGAAACGTCAGCTGCCGACAGGGCGATCGCGTCGTTGACGCCGTCGCCGACCATAGCGACCTTGCCGAGCGCTTTCT
>CADBND010000041.1 GCA_902795875.1 uncultured Erysipelotrichaceae bacterium | reverse complement strand
TGCGATTATCGGTTCCGTTATTATGCACAAGTTAGACAAACCGATCATCGGTGGTGCTATCCTTGGTGCAATGATCGTCGGTGCATTCTTCTAAGAAATAAAAGAAAGATTGGAGACGATGTCTCCAATCTTTTATCAGGTAAAAAAATATGAAAACGATATATGAAAACATTGGTTTGCAGAGGGTCGTAAATGCCAGCGGCAGGATGACCTATCTGGGTGTCTCGACCTTGTCGGATGAAGTGGCAAAGGCTGCTGTAGAAGGCGGTCAGAACTATGTCGTCATTGCCGATCTGATCGATAAAGCGGGAGAGCTGATCTCCAAACATACTGGAGCGGAAGATTCCTGTGTGACCTGTTCCGCTTCTGCGGGTATCGCGATCTCGATGGCCGGACTGATCTCAAAGGGAAAGACTTCAGTCATGTACCGTCTTCCGGATTCATCGGGATTAAAGAATGAAGTGATCATTCAGAAGGGTCATTGCGTCGATTACGGCGCTCCGATCACGACGATCATAAGGCTGGGTGGCGGTGTGCCGGTCGAAGTCGGCAATGCCAACATGGTACATCCGGAAGAGATCGAAGAAGCCATCAGTGAGAATACGGTCTGTCTGTTCTATTGCAAGTCCCATCACTGTGTGCAGAAGGGCATGGTCTCTCTGGAAGAGATGATAAGTATCGCCCACAAACACGATCTGCCTCTCGTTGTCGATGCAGCTGCCGAAGAGGATATGCGCAAGTATGTGGCGATGGGTGCTGACCTTGTCGTATACAGTGGCGCAAAAGCGCTGGAAGCGACGACCTCCGGTTTCATCACCGGAAGAAAGGATCTGATCTCCTATTGCAAAAAGCAGTATGCCGGTATCGGCAGAGCCATGAAAGTCGGCAAGGAACAGATCATGGGTCTGATCGCTGCGATGGACCGTTACGACAACATCGATCACGACAAGGTAGCGGAAGAGAATCTCAAGACCGTCAATGCCTTGAATGAACAGATCAACAAGATCCCTTATTGCCACGCATCCTTATTGCAGGATGAAGCAGGAAGAAAGATCTACCGTTCCAAGGTCACTTTCGATAAGGAATGCGGTATGTCTGCTTATGAGATATCGGATAAGCTCAAGGAAGGAAATCCTTCGATCCATTGCCGTCCCAATCAGCTGAATCTGGGTGTTATGATGTTTGATGTGAGACCTTTAGTCAAGGGAGACAGCGAACTGATCGTGGAAAAACTCAGAAAAATCATGGAGGAGATATAAATGAATTTCTATAAAGATCGCGTTATGTTGAATGTGCTTGGCGGTTCTCTCGAGAACGCCAAGGAAGTCTATGAAGCCGGTGAGAAGCATGTCTTAGTCGGTGTTTTGTCTGCCAATTATCCGAGCGTTGAAGCAGCTGTTAAAGACATGAAAGTCTACAACGAAGTTTTGGAAGGAAATCTTTCCGTCGGTTTAGGCGGAGGAAATCCGGCACAATGGAAGGCTGTCGGTGATATCGCCAAGGAAGTAAAGGCCAATCATTACAACCAGGTCTTTACTGCTGTATCTTATACCAGAGCCAACGTCGGCAACGACGAAGCCTTCGTCAACTGTCTGGTCTCGCCAAGCGGTGAACCGGGCAAGGTCATCATCTCGACCGGTCCTTTAAGCAAGGATGCCAAGGTTCCGGCATCGGTCGATGTCCATACGGCGATCGCCATGATCAAGGACATGGGCGGTTCTTCCATCAAATTCTTCCCGATGCACGGACTTGCCTGCAAGGAAGAGCTCAAGGCTGTTGCGAAGGCCTGCGCAGAAGATGATCTGATGTTAGAGCCGACAGGCGGTATCGATCTGAACAACTTCGAAGAGATCTTACAGATCATCCTCGATGCCGGTGTCAAGAAAGTCATTCCGCATGTCTATTCTTCGATCATCGATAAGGAAACAGGCAATACGAGACCGGAAGATGTGAAGACACTTCTTTCGATCATCAAGAAACTTGTCTAGGATGTTTGAAGAACTGCGAAAGATCGGCATCGTTCCAGTCGTCAGTATCGATGACGCGGAAAATGCATTACCTTTGGCGGCCGCCTTGTGGAAAGGCGGTCTTTCCTGTGTGGAGGTCACATTCCGGACCGCTGCTGCGGAAAGGTCCATCGCTCTGATACGAAACGCCTATCCGGACATGACGATCCTTGCGGGAACGGTACTGAATAAGGATCAGGCAGATGCGGCGATAAAAGCTGGAGCAGATGTCATCGTGGCACCGGGTCTCAATACAAGGATGGCGGAATATTGTCTGGAAAGAAAGTATCCTTACATTCCGGGCGTCTGTACACCGAGCGAGATCGAAACGGCGATGGAGTACGGACTGCGGGTGTTGAAATTCTTTCCTGCGAAAGCCAGTGGTGGTCTCAAGATGCTGGAGGCACTGCATGCACCATACGGAGATATCCGGTTCATGCCTACCGGCGGGATCGGGATCGAAGATGTCAGGGAATATCTTTCAAAGGACTATATCCTTTGTGTTGGCGGATCCTGGATCGCCAGTACTTCTTTGATCAGTGAAGGACGTTTCGATGAGATAAAGCGCTGTGCTGCGGAAGCTTCTGCTTCAGTCAGAAAGATCAGACAGGACTCTCTATGATCAAGGCAATACTATTCGATATCGATGATACTTTGACCAATCGTGAGTATGCGGCTTACCGTCTTTATCGCGTTTTGTTTCAACCGTATTTCCCGGATCCTCTTTTACTGGAAGCGGTCATACAGGATATGATGGTGGCCGAACAGTATTCCAATTGCAGCAAGCAGGCGGCACAGGATCAGATCGAGGCCCGTTATCATGTGCGATTCGATTTCCTTCTGACAGAGATCTGGGACAGGAAGATAGGAAGCTACGGTTTTGCGTTTGAAGATACGGCAGATACCCTGGACTATCTGAAAGAGAAATACCGTCTGGGCGTGGTCACCAACGGATATATCGATACACAGAACGAAAAGCTGGTACGCGCAGGTATCCTTGACCGGTTTGAGATGGTCCTGACTTCGCAAGAAGCCGGTGTCGTCAAACCTGATCCGAAGATCTTTGCGCTGGCGGCGGAAAAGATGGGATTGAAAGCCAATGAATGTGTCTATGTCGGCGATACCTTCAGCAATGACATCTATGGAGCTATCAAGGCAGGTATGGAAGCGGTTTGGATCTGGAAAAGAGGAGACCGTCTTTGCGAATATGATGTGAGAAGGATCGGGAAACTGTCCGATCTGAAGGATCTGTATTAGTAAACAAGAGCTCCGAAACGGAGCTTTTTGTTTGGTGTTGTATCAGAAGAAAAATAAATAACGGATATAATGGATTTGAATACCCGCATTACTATAAAAGCAGTATTGCGGTTTTTGAGGATATATTTCAAGGCGGCATGCCGGATATATGTACCGGAGAATCA
>CADBND010000040.1 GCA_902795875.1 uncultured Erysipelotrichaceae bacterium | reverse complement strand
ATCGATCGTATCAGGAAAGAAGAAACGTACACGGAAAAGACATTCCGCCTTCTCACATATCGTAGCGGCACTGCCCTTTGAAGAAAGCGAACCGATATTCAGAAGGAAGGAAGGTTCCCCCTTAAAAGAACCGAAATCAAAGACGCACTCCTCTCTTTTCTTCTCATTGTATCTTTCCAAGATATCGATGGCCTTAACCAGGATCAAATTCGCATTGACCCCGGTAGAGAGATCATCATGAGGAACACCGGGCTGGCCAAAAACGGTCAGCTTCATATCCAATATGCCCAAAGAGATGTTTTTGATCTCTCTGAATCCGTGTCCCGTTTCCGCCGGATGGACATAGATGGAATCATCGCCCGTATATCCCTTCATCATTGCCGACAAAGTTCCATAGGCACCACCATGTTTCCCCAATATGGAAAGCACCCGCACATCATAGCCCAGATCGCCATTTATCGCATATGCACTCTTCAAAGCCTCCAGGATCATCGCGATACCACCCTTGTCATCACTGGCACCCAATCCATAGATCTTCCCGTTTTCGATCCTTGCCTCATAAGGATCTGAAAAGTCTCCGAAAAAGTCTTCCCGTTCTGTATCGATGTGTCCGTACAACATCAGCGTCCTGTCCGAACCCGGACTCTTGCGGATACCCGTCACATTATAAGCGTTTTGCGCATAAGCGATATCCGGTTCACAATAATCAGGGCAATCCTTTTTCCTTTCATCCATCCGGAACGCTTCACACGCAAAACCCAGCTCTTCCAGTTTTCTTTCTACGACTTCCTGTGCCAGGGTATCTCCGCCATCGACACTGGGCATTTTTATCAGCTCAATAAGCGTAGCGATCATCTCATCACGATGATCGGTGATATATCTTTCTATCTTTTCTTTCATACTGCCATTGTACATTATTGAGAAGGGCCTTAAACAGACAGGAAACATTTATAATGAAAGAAAGGGAGGATGGCATATGAAACTTCTTGTATTCGACGTCGGAGGAACACAGATCAAATATGGCCTTGTGGAAAACGGTACGAAGATCACGGAAAAAGGAACAGTAGATACACCGGAAACATCCTATGACGATTTTCTGAAACTGGTGAAAGACGTATATCGCCGCTATGAAAATGAAGTATCCGGCATCGCCATGTCCCTTCCCGGATCGGTCGATGTGGAAAACGGGATCTGCGGAAACAACGCCGGAATGAGATACCCCCACGATCCTCATATCGCAGAAACACTGAAACAGATCTGTGACTGCAACGTCGTATTGGAAAATGACGGCAAGGCGGCAGCGATCGCCGAATACAGTTACGGGAATATCAAAGGCTGCCAGAACGCAGCCGTCTTCCTGATCGGAACAGGCGTCGGCGGCGGACTCATCATCAACAGCAAGATCGTCCGTGGGCCTCACAACATGGCAGGCGAATTCAGTTTCGTCAATACCGACTCTCAGAACTATAACGACGTCTCCCAGATCATGGGACACCAATGTTCGACGACCTATCTCTTGAACAGATACAACGAACTTTCAAAAAACGAAGAAAAGATCGACGGCATGGAATTCTTCCAAAGACTTCCCGAAGATACAAACGCACAGAAAGCACTCGACGATCTCAGCTTCAATATCGCTTACCAGCTGCACAACCTCTACTGGCTCCTCGATCTTGAGAAAGTCGCCATCGGCGGAGGCATCAGCCGACAAGCCATCGTCATCGAAAAAATAAAAGAGAAGTTCGCCGAGATCAAAGAACAGTCCTTCACCGGACAGATCGGCATGCCTGCCAGACTGGAAGTCGTTCCCTGTCTTTTCAGTAACGACGCCAACCTGATCGGTGCCTATCAGACCTTCCTTGATCAGACAAAAACAGACAGGAACTGACACGAACTTTGGAATCGAAAAGACTCCCGCATCATTGATACGGGAGTCCCTTTTATTATTTTATCTCTTTGGATCAGTTCCGAATATCAGACGTGAATAGACCGGCGTGATCACAAAACTCAGAATAAAGGACGCAAGGATAGAGATACATTCCGATCGAAGCAACATCTTCCCAAAATCCGGTTTCGCTCCATGTGCCACCGCTTGCGAATAAGCCATATAGACCATCACAAACGTCATCAGAGGCGTATAGACCAAGGCCGATACCACCGATGCGATACATCTTCCCTTTAATGTTCCGGGAGAAGTATTCGTCTTCTCAAGCAGATAGTCGGAGATCTTCCGGATCGGTACGAAAAAGCCTAATACCAAACCGATCACAAGAGAGATCAGGAAACTCCTGATAAAAACCGGAACAGTGAATCTTCCCGATGAGAGGTTTCCAATGAGGGACAAAACGAAGCTCATCGACACCGACATCGCAAGAGACATCCGCATCATTTTCTGTTTCATATCAGGATGTATGAGAGATCAGCCAATCGGTGATCTCAGACAGCCTTCTCAGTCTGTGCAAAGGCTTGCCCGATCTGGATAATTCATGATTCTCACCCTTGAAGCCGCAGATCCTGGTCTCGACACCTTTCCATTTCAATGCCGAGAAAAGCTGAAGTGCCTCCGGGAAAGGACAGCGGTAATCCTGTGTCGACTGGATAAACAATGTCGGCGTCACCGCATTCTCCACATATTTCAAAGGTGAACGGTCCCAGAACAGATCGATGGCCTTGGAATCGAGCGGAATACCATTCTCGTAAGTCGTGTCATAGGAATAATCAGAATAATAGAAATCCGCCACCCTATTGGAGATACTGCGTTGCGAAGCAGCAGCCTTGAAACGATCGGTATGCGTAATGATCCAGTTGGTCATATAGCCGCCATACGAACCACCTGTCACCGCCAGTCTCTCCGGATCGATTGGATAGAGTTCCAGTGCCTTATCCACGAAAGCCATAATATCGAAATAATCCGTCGCCCCGTAGTGTTTGATGTAGTTGGCGAATTCATCGCCCTTTCCATCGGAACAGTGCGGATTACAGAAGATCACGAAATAACCTCTTGAAGCCCACACCTGCATCTCATGATAGAAGACCTCGCCATAAGCAGTCTTGGGACCGCCATGGATATCCAGGATCATGGGATACTTCTTATTCGGATCGTAATCGATCGGCTTCAAAGCCCAGCCGACGATCTCATCCTCATTGAAACAGGTGAAACGCTCCGGTCTGGCGACATATCTGTCTGCCAGTACCTCTTCATTCAGAGTTGTGAGCTGTTCAAATGCCGGAGCCTCATAGACTTCCTGCAGCTTCATATTCTTCATGGCGATCACATACAGATCATCCCCGAGGAAAGTCATATCGTCCACGGAACCTTCTCCCTCTGTGATACGCGTCAGTTTTTCGCCATCGAAACAGACGACGATCGACTTCTCCTGATCGACCGTGATCAGATAGGCATCCCCATCTTTGTAGATAAGGCCATGTGTCTTGCCGTAGCGGCAATCGCTGCCGATCGAGTTGTAGAACATCCACTCGCTCTTGCAGGTAAGGACAAGATCGCCCTCCTTCACTTCATAGAAGGAATGACCGGAAATGCAGGTATCGAAAGCTGCCATCGCAAACAACCTGTCATGTACGATCAGGATGCGGCTGATGAACGCCTTCTCGTTCTTATATAAGACGGAAGTCTCCTTCGTCTTGGGATCGTAACAGTAGATCGACGCATACATCGTCTTCATCGACTCGTAATCGTTGCCCAGGTAATATACCTTGCCATTACAGACCTCGGCGCATTCAACATTCATCGTCTCCGGCGTGATCCTTTCCAGGCCATTGGTCTTCTTGTCGACCGTAAACAGAGATTCTCTTAAACCGTTGATGAAACCGGCACCGTTATAGAAGAAAGGATATTCATCCAGGACCAGATAGTCCTCCTCTTCCTTGCAGGAAGCATGGAATGCCTTCTTCTCTTCTTCGGAAAGCCGGTAATATTCCGGACAGCGGCGGTCCGTCTGACCGCTCACAAGATAGTATTCATCATTGAGATCCTTTATCTCACCGGAAGAAAGAGGAAGCTTCAGCCATTGTCTGCCGTTTAGATCATAATAGTTTGTTTCGAGCGTCTCGCCCTCTCCTGCCTTTGAGATGACCACACGTCCCTGTAAGGGGAAGGAAGAGACCCTTTTCTCCGGACCGTAAACGACACTGTCTTTCTTATCGCTGCTTTCCAGACGGTGCAGACATTGGGTGTAATCGTTGTTTTCGATGTCCGCGACCGTTTCCGTAAAATAAAGTCCGCCATCCACTGCATAAAGATTGGACAGGTAGCGATACTTTTTCATCAGATCGAGATCAATGGCTTTCATTTCTTTTTCTCCTTCTTCTTTTCCTTTTTATAAAGTGTTCTGTCTAAATATTCCCGCATCTCCTCCAGCATGTCGATGATCGTGATGTTTCCATCATGACCGACCCGCGGGAAGGTAACGGAATAGCCTCCGCAGCGATATTTCTTCAATACCTCCGTGAAGGACCAGTGACCGAGATTGAGATAGAAGTTATCCATATCTCCGGCCCGCAGATGAAACTTTCCCCTGATCTTAGGCACCAGCCACTCGTGATTCTCTTCCAGATATCTTGTCAGATCGTAATGTGCTCCCCAGTATTCCACGACATCCTTGTTTATCTTACCTGTAAACGGATCATAGGCATTCAAGGGATATCCGTCTTCTCCGCAGGGAGAATAGACCGCCTGATAGATACCGTACTGTCCCAGACCGTGGGCGAGATCCCCGCCGATCGCCAGTTCATAGTAATGTTCCTCGCGATTGGTCCAGTTGATATTTCCCTTGGTATCTCTTGAACCGGGACGCTCCAGTTTCCGCCAGGGGAAACTGAGCTCATAGACGTTGTCCTCTTCATAGAGATCCACCAGCTGATAATTATGGAAACAGAGTCCGTCACAGAAACCCGGCCAGGTCCCGCCGAAGAAATCCGGATAGAACAGCTGCAAGGCGGCCGATACCCAGCCTCCGGTCGAACCACCCACAAGGATCCTGCCTTCCGCTTTTCCGATACCGCCGTACTTCTTCTCGATCGCCGGAACGACCTCCTTCACAAAAGCCTCTCCCCAGGGACCGAGATTTGCGGAATCAACCATATACGAATCGTCATAAAACATGTTCGCATGACGGAAATTCACACAGATCACTTCCGGACCCTTACCGGAATTCCAGTATTCCGTAAAGCCCTTTTCCCGATCCCGCAGTTCCGCATCATAACGGAACGGTGCTGTCGCTCCCGGGAAATGTCCCTGACACAAGATCAGCGGATACTTCTTGTTTTTGTCGTAGTTTGGCGGAAGCAGGATGTTGGCACCAATATAGATATCTTCTCCCCAGAAGTCGGAAAGCAGCTTGCTTTTCATCTTGAAATAACGGACCAGCCCATGATTGTTGTAATTGCCCTGCTGGTAGACCTGTCCCTTCTTCAACGGCTTTTCCGGTTCGATCTGTTTGTCGATCAGCAGTTTTATATCCTGCTCGCCATACTTCACCGTCTTAACGGAAGAATAGAGATTGAAAGGATTCTTCGCGTAATCGCCGCCGCCTCCGTAATCGGCCATGCCATATATTTCATGACCGTCTTTTCTCTTGAATTTGTGCCAGCGGATGAAGAACGCCTGCACCTGCAGCTTCTCATGCGGGATATCCTCATACGGGAAAGGCGAACCGAAGATCTTATCCTTCTGTTCATCCAGGTCGATCTCGTCACCGCCTTGTAATCCATAGAACGTCACACCGAATACCGGACAGCCCGTCATACCGAAACCGTTGCGCTTATATAACATCGGCTCCTCGTCATTTCCCGGACGATCCACAAAAAACAAAAGCCGTCCGTTTAGTTCTTCTTTGAATTTTGGTGAGATCCTGATGATCGTTGCCATAGCTTCTCCTTTATTATCTTTTCTGTCTGAATACCCTCATTATAGCGCCATATCTTAATAAAACAGGACATCAAGATCTACGTTGCCCTCTATCCCATCGATCCTGCCCCAGGCACAGACCTGCCAGAGACGATAGTTTCCCTGATAGGAAGACTTATCCGTATAATGCGCAAGCCAGATATTCCTCTCTTCCCGGTATCTCCAGATATTCTCAAGATAGTACTTGCTTCCATACAGCATCGGCTCATAGCCTCTCTTTACAGCCTCTTGCGCAAAGACCTGATAAAGGTGATCAAGATCCTTGAAACTGATCCCATATTCCTGAAAATCCCCGAAGTTCTCCCAGTCAAACACGACAGGAAGCTCCAGTTGCGTATCCCCCAGTTCACTGACGATCTGCCGGAACACGGAGCGCACTTCCTCTTCGCTTTTATCATTGCTGTAATAATAGATGCCTATAGGCATACCTACGCTCTTGGCACCCGCAAGATTTGCCCGGAAAGACTTATCAAGATACAAGGTCCCATTCCGGGAAAAACCGATACGCATCATGATGAAGTCACAACCCGCATCCTTCAGCTTCGCAAAATCGATATCTCCCTGCCATTCCGAAACATCGACACCGAATCTTCTGCCTTGTCCTGCCTGATCTTTTCTGAAATCAGAAAATTCGACCGGCTCCTCTTCCTGATCGTCTTCTTCCTCTTTCCTTTTTCGTATCACTTCTATACTCGTATCCCACTTTGTTTCATTTTCCGAAGCATCCTTCAAAGACAGATGCAGCGGATACTTTCCGATCTTCGAAGGATTCACCTTTCCCTCGACGATCAGTTCCGGATCGGGATCAGCGTTGTCACCGTAACTGATATATTCCCGTATATCAAAATCACTTCCCCGCAATATCTCGATCCCATAGCCTCCATCCAGGACAAAAGGTGCTTCCTCATCCGGAACACGAACTCTGTAAGAGACAGAAGAACTGTTACCTGCCTCATCCACAGCTCTCACATTCACCGTATATTCCCCCGGAAAAAGATTATCGAGATCCGTATCGTATTCCAGCGTTCCCTCATTGGTCGAGACATTATTTAAAACATCCTCATACGAATAAGGCGTATCGACGAAGACAGACACCGTATCGTCTTTCACTGTCAATACAGGCGGGATCGTATCGACCACTTCATAATGAAAAGTGTATTCCTTGGAAAAGAAAGCTCTTTTGACCGTGTAATGCATATCATATCCGCCGATCTTTTCCGCATAAAGAAACGCGCTATCCGCCTTCACATTTCCCTCGAGCGAAGATATGGCATCTAACGAATGATAGGAACCTCCTCTTTCCAGGATCCGGTATCCCTCATTGAAAGAGATCTTCGGCATGGACAGGATCAAAAGCATAAGAAAGACAGCGACCGCGATCAGTATCCCCATCCTGTTTCTTTTATTCAAAAAGTACCTCTTTAACATACCCCTCTCAAAAAAGACCACCTCAATCGTGATCTTCCTTCTTCAAAGCCATCGCACAGGCATGACCTGTCGACAGCGCTATCTGCATATTGAAACCGCCGGTAAAGGCATCCACATCCAGCACCTCACCGATAAAATAGACTCCTTTACATAGCTTCGACTCCATCGTCCTGGGATCGACCTCCTTCACATCGACACCGCCACTGGTAACGATCCCCTTATCGATATCCTCAAGCCCATCGAAAGTAAACGGAAAATGCTTCAGATCATGAAGGAGCTTACTACGCATCGCCTTCGTAAAGGAATTCAGTTTGATCGATGTATCGGTCTTTGTCTGTTCAATAAAGAAGGAACAGAATTCCCTTGGAAGCAAAGTCCCCAGAAGATGATAGACATCCTTGTTTGGCGCAACCTCGATCTCCCGAAGCAGACGCTTATCCAGTTTCTCCTCATCCAGTCCCGGTTTCAGATCGACCTCGACCGAAAGATCCTCAAGACGGTTGATCAGAGAAGACATCGAAAGCGCGATCGGACCGCTCAAGGCACCGGGCAAGAATTCCAGATCGCCAAACAGTGTCTTTTTAAACGAAGCGTTATGAGCCGATAAAGAGACGTTCTTTAAAGTCATTCTCAGACACTCTCTGGGAATGAACTCCTTGACCCGTATCGGACAAAGAGCGCTCTTGAGATCGACGATATGATGACCAAGACTTTCCGCAAAACGGTAACCGTCTCCCGTCGAACCGGTCGAAGGATATGATCTGCCACCTGTAGCGATCACCACTGCGTCAGCGTGGTAGTCCCTGTCCGCGCAGGAAACAAGGAAACCCTCCTTTTCCTTTCGGATCTCCTTTACCGTTTTTTCAAATTCGATCTTTACGCCCGCCTTGCGGCATGCGAAGAAAAGACAGTCGATGATATCAGACGCATGATCGGAGACCGGAAAGACGCGGTTCCCCCGCTCCGTCTTCAAAGGACAGCCGTGTTCATTGAAAAAAGCGATCGTATCGGCAGGTTTGAAATTGTTTATCGCCGAATACAGGAAACGGGGATTCCTTACGATGTTCCCGATGAATTCCTTCACCTCGCAATCGTTGGTGATGTTGCATCGGCCCTTGCCGGAGATATACATCTTCCTTCCCACCTTCGCATTCGAATCAAGAAGGATGACCTCGTTCTCCGCATCGGCACAGTTCAAAGCGAAAAACAGGCCCGAAGCACCTGCCCCGATACAGACGATCCTTTTCTTTCCCTTGTTTTTTTCACTCATTTCTTTTTTATTATACGAATTAGTGAAACAAGTATCCACCGGCATCATACGATCACGCGCTATAATGGACTTGTTTACAAAAGGAGTCCACATGTACAAATACGCAGAAAAACATCCCATCCTGTTTGAGATCATCCTGATCATCGTTTCTTTCCTGCTTGCCGGGATCGGTGTCCTTGTCGGAAGCATCTTCGACCTGGACCCTGACTTAAGCACGTCTCTGGCAAGGATCGCTGTTGCGATCATTTTGCTTCTGGTCTTCCATAAAGCCTTCAAAAACTGCAAACTTTTTGGAAGACTACTATATCTTCTTCCGATACTTCTGATCCCGGTATGGAACCTTTATTACAACCTGAGTTCCG
This sequence comes from uncultured Erysipelotrichaceae bacterium, assembly GCA_902795875.1. Lineage (GTDB taxonomy): Bacteria > Bacillota_I > Bacilli_A > Erysipelotrichales > Erysipelotrichaceae > Colivicinus. Next base: position 3,313 of record CADBND010000040.1, on the reverse strand, counting down.
GAACATCATTCGCCACACCGGACATCATCCTCAAAGCGGTCATCACCGCCCTTGCCCCGGCACTATTTGAAGAAGTCATATTCCGCGGCATCTTCATCTATAATCTCAGGAAAAACGACTACAAAGACAGCGGAGCCATGCTGATGTCAGCTATCGTTTTTGCACTTTTCCACCTCACCAATATCGTCGGCGGAAACGTTCTTGGGACTCTCATCCAGACCGTCTATTCCTTTGTGATCGGACTTGTTCTGGCGGCCCTCTACCTGAAAAACGGATCTCTGTTTGAGATCGTCCTTATTCATTTTCTGATCGATCTCACCAACCGCATCTATATACAAGAAGCCACCTCCGCCTCCAATCTTCAATTGGTGATCTTCGCCATACTGCTTGTGGTCGAAACAGTCTATGCCTTCTATCTTGTCCCGAAAGAGAAACAATAAACAATATAGAGGTATTTGAAAACCGTCCTGAAGACGGTTTTTCTAATCTTGGTCAGGCTGTTGTCCGTCATGTGCGTGCCAGGCACATTCCGTGATCTCCATATCCGTGAAGACCGCCTCGAAGGAAGAATCCTCCGGTGAACAGGCATAGATCCCGAAACGGATCTTTCCCTTTCCCTTCTCCATGTGAGCGATGCGCATCTGCGAAAAGCTCTTTCCGTCATCCGAACACTCCACACAGTAATCATCTTCTCTGCGGCTGAAACGGTACCACATCACTTTGCGATCTGCCGGGATCTCTGTCGTCGCCCAATCCGAATAGCCGCCATTGGTGACAACGGAACCCAGATGCTGGAAAGACTCGTTTTCATATTCCACGGAAGCTTTGATCCAGTTCTCGGAGTCCAGATACATCACGATGCCGCACTGATCAAAACGGTGATGGCTCTTTCTGAAATCCGTCTTTACGATGAAAGAGAAATAGTTCTCATCGCTCTCCATCTGTAAGAGCGGAGCGTTGTCGTTGCGGAAATGATAGTAGGTCCTTTGCCAAAGGTCGGTATGCGGATCGGTCGTGATACTTATCTTGTCTTCCTCGATCTCATATTTCTTCGGTGCACGCGTCCATTCCATTTTTCCTGTGTCGATCTTCATCTTTTCATCTCCCTACGCTATTCGATCGTATACAAAGCCGGAAACAGATCCAGCAGGATCAGTCCGACACCATAAGCCGTGATATTGCTGAAAAAGGAACACAAATACGGCATAGCCGTCATAGTTGTCCTTTTGGAATACAGATAGCCCTGCATCAGGAAGCAGATCAGATATAAAACCCAGAATACCGCCATATACTCCATTATGCTGAAACCGTAACGGAAACTGTAGGCAGAGATCCCCAGATTCAGTAAGACCTGAAAAACCAGCTCACTGACCAAAAACAGGCGCAGGATATGCTTATCCCTTTGCGAATAGATCCATGTCACAAGAAAAGACACCGCGGTCAATATCACGATACGAATAAGTGTGATCATGATCAGCCTTGGATAGTCATAGTTTCTTTCTAACACGATATTCCCGTTTTCGATCACAGCGGAAAACGTACTGTTTAGGGCATAGCGGTCGATCTTGTCACTGATCGCAAGCTCCCCGTTGTCCGGACGGTAAAGCAAGACCTTAAAACGCTCGGGCGGATAGATCGGCCAATACATCTTTCCTTCGCTCACATCCTGCAGATAATTCAGAAAGAAGTAGTGATCTTCATCTTCATATTCCCGGAAAAACGTCAGCACATCATCCGAGACCGCCAGATCGAGTTCCTGTTTTGTGCTCCAAGTACCGCTCACCGCCTTATCTGACAGAAGCGTCGCATAACAGGTCCCTTCGATATTCTCAAACCCGATCGTAGTCGTCTGATAATGCCCGTTGAAATGATTCAGGGACGACAGTAACAGTATCCCTATGATAAGCAGCTTTTTCATTACATTATGATTATACTACTCCCGTTTCGACAGACTGTATACTCCTATCCAAAGATGATATAATCGTACTTGATATTTTTCCTGTGAAATAAGGGAGGATCATATAATGATAGAATTTAAGAACGTCTCCAAATCCTATAAGGCGGGTGTGAAGGCACTCGACGGTTTAACGCTGACAGTAAACGATGGCGAGATATTCGGCTTCTTAGGACCGAACGGTGCCGGAAAATCCACCAGCATCCGCATGCTGACGGGGATATTGAACATCGATGAAGGAAATATCCTGATCGACGGGATCGACATCAGTAAAGACCCCATCGAAGCGAAAAAAAGACTCGGCTATGTCTCCGACGACCCCGATCAGTTTCTTTCTCTGAAAGGGATCGAATACCTCAATTTCATGGCTGACATCTATCAGGTCGAAAACCGGAAAGAAATCATCGAAGAACTGACGAAACGTTTCGAGATCAGCGATGCCCTAAATAACAGGATCGAATCCTACTCCCATGGCATGCGCCAGAAGATCATCATCTGCGGCTGCCTCTTACACGATCCGCAAAACTGGATCCTCGATGAACCGATGACAGGACTTGATCCCCGTTCTTCCTTCGATCTGAAGGAACGCATGCGCAAACACGCCGATGAAGGCAAGTGCGTTTTCTTCTCCACCCACGTCCTCGACGTTGCGGAAAAGATCTGCGACCGTGTCGGCATCATAAACAAAGGAAAACTGCTTTTTGTCGGAACACTGGAAGAGATGCGCAAGACCTTCAGCGAAGACAAGTCGCTCGAAGCACTGTTCCTGGAGATCACGGAAAATGTTTAGGAATATCTTTCTTCTGACGAAGATCTCTTTGCTGTCCTCTTTTTCCATAAGCGGAAAGAAGAAAAGAAACATCCTTCTTTATGCCTTTCTTTTGGCCTATCTGGCCATCGCGATGGGCTTTCTCTCCTATCAGATCCTGGAAGGACTCATCGCCATCAAGCAGGAAGCTGCCTTCATCGGCTACATCCTTTCGGCGATCGTCACGCTGATCCTTTTCACGACCATCGTCTCGTGTATCAACACCTGCTACTTCTCGAAAGACAACGCCAGCCTGCTTTCCCTTCCGCTAAAGTCCTATGAGATCCTTTCTGCCAAGATCAATACGGTACTGATATACATATACTTCGAAGAAGCGATTCTGGCATTGGTACCCTTCTGCCTCTATGGCTATATGACTTCACAGAAGATCAGCTTCTATCTTCTTCTCATCCCGGTGCTTCTGCTTTTGCCCATCATCCCCTTGCTGATGGTATTTCTCATCGTCATGACCATGATGGCCTTTCTGAAAGGCATGCGCAACAAAAACCTGGTACAGATGATCACGATGACCCTGTCGATCCTGTTTTCTT
>CADBND010000039.1 GCA_902795875.1 uncultured Erysipelotrichaceae bacterium | reverse complement strand
TTGAAAGATATCTGGAAGAAGGTTACACGGAAGAAGAAGCACAAGAAAAAGCAATACAGGAGCTTGAGGAACTGGAACATCTCGACTGGTTCCGATTTCAGGATCTCATAAACAAAAGGCCCTAAGGCCTTTCACATCTCATCTTCAGCAGTCAAAGACTGTTACCTTGGAAATATAGGGGTCGAAATCTCTTTTCCAGGTCGCATACAGAGAACTGTTTTCAAGGTCTTTCAAAGCACTTTTTTTCATATGGATCCGCACCATCAGATCATAACTCTGCTTCAGATCATGATTGGAGATGTACACTTCTGCCTTGCGGACTCCTTCGATGGCAGAAGCATCTTTGAATAGTTCTGTCATCTTTTCATACATTTCTTTCGGATCGGCGTCTTTATTCAGCCTTATGATCATATGTCTTATCATTCTGCCCCCCTTTTGACCTCATCACTATCCATCTTTATAATATAATTTGATTATGAGAAAATCCAAAAACCATCTTCTGATACTGATCCTCACCGTCCTTTTTGTCGTATTTTCAGTCCTTATCATCTGGGGAAGAAGAGAGAAGGATATCAAAGAAGATGTTGAACAGGAAGAGATCGTCGAGACTGAACCCGTGATCGATTTCAGTAAGATCGAATCCATCAGCGGAAAGTATTACTATGAAGACGAACATTTCGCCAGCAGTTTCGGGATAGATGTATCCGAATTCCTGGAAGACATCAACTGGAAGAAAGTAAAGGAAGACAAGGTCGAATTCGCCTACATGCGTATCGGACGTCGCGGAGCGACGACCGGACTTCTTTATGATGATGAAGAATTTGAGATCAACTACCGCGGTGCCAAAGAAAACGGCATCAAAGTCGGTGTCTATTTCTTCTCACAGGCAGTCAATGAAAAAGAAGCCATCGAAGAAGCGGAATGGGTATTAGAGCGTCTGAAAGGAAAGCAGATCGACTTGCCTGTCGTATACGATTGCGAAGAAGTCTATCTGGAAGATGAAGTTCAAAGGATAGAAGGACTTGATGCGAAACAGCTGAGCGACAATACACTTGCCTTCATGCATCGCATTGAAGAAGAAGGCTACGAGACAATGGTCTACACCTATCAGTATTGGGCAGATACTTTCTATGAGATGGACAGGCTTGCTTCCTATCCGATCTGGTTCGCCCAATATGACACGCAAGAACCCGGATTCGATTATCCCATCACTATCTGGCAGTATTCCAAATACGGAACGATCAACGGAATAGACGGTGCGACCGATCTCAATATCATGTTTATCCGAAAGGATGATCGACCTGAATAACACAGATATAATGCGGATCTATCGCGGAGATCTCATCGGAGATCTCTTTTTTTATCTTCTCATGAGAGACTGTATCATCCGGCGGAAGCAGGACATCAAAGACGAGTTTGGTCTGCTTCGCCCCTTTTACCAAATGGAAGTCGTGAATGCTGTAAGAAGGATCGATCTTCTTAACGATCTTATCAACTTTCTCTTTCAGTAAGGGCATCTGTTCATCATTCAGATCGATAGGATCCATATGGATCGTCGTAAGGATCCCGTATTTCTCAAGCATTTCATTTTCGATCCGGTCAATGACATCGTGCGTCTTCATGATCGGAACCGCTCCATCCACTTCAGCATGTAAAGACATGAAACGGTGACTTGGTCCATAGTCATGGATCAGCAGATCATGGATCCCCAATATTTCCTGATGCGCAAAGATATCACGTCTGATGGAAGCGATCTCTTCCTTATCCGGTGCTTTGCCTAAGATCGTATCCAGAACGGTGCGGAAGATATCGATCCCGGTTTTAAGAACCATCAGGGAAACAAAAAGACCGATCACAGCATCGATATTCAGATGAAAATAGTGATCAGACAGAACGCTCAATAAGGTCGCACCTGTCAGAAAGACATCATTCCGTGAATCCTTGCCGGCTGCCAGTAAAGTCTCAGAAGAGATCGCCTGACCGGCTTTGCGATTCATTGAAGACATAAAGCCCTTGACCGCCATCGAAACAAGCAGAACGATGACGCTCAGAAAAGAAAAATGCAGTTCCTCCGGGGCAAGGATCTTGCGGATTGCAGTCCGTATCGCATCAACGCCTGAAAGAAGAATAAAGAAAGAAACGATCATTCCCGCAACATATTCCATCCTTCCATGCCCGTAAGGATGATCGGAATCCGAATGCTTTGAAGCCAGACGAAAACCGAAAAGCGTTGCCAGATTGGATGCAGCATCACTCAGATTGTTCAAGGCATCCGCACGGATGGAAAAAGAATTGTTCAGAAATGAAATAACATATTTAAAAAGGACCAGGATGAGATTGCAGACGATGGAAAGGATCGAAAAGAAAGTCCCATAGTTTTTCCTCACATCTTCATTATCATGATCCTTGTAATCTCGGATAAAAGCTTTACAGATCGCCTCAAACATTACATCTATTATAATGCAAAGAAAAGTATAATTAAAACATGGACGATCTTAAGAACAAACTGACGCAGTTTTATAACAAATTCAACGAAGACAAAAGGCTTGACCGCCGTCATGGACAGGTTGAGTTTTTCACATCCATGAAATACATTCATGAATATCTGAAACCGGGGGACAGGATCATCGACATCGGAGCCGGACCGGGAAGATATTCCCTGTATCTGAAAAACGAAGGATATGATGTAACGGCTGTCGAATATGTCCGTCCTAATATCGGAAAACTCCGGGCCAAAGACAAAGACATCCCCATCGTCGAAGCCAGTGCCACAGATCTTTCGATGTTTCGGGATGATGAATTTGATCTTGCGATCATGTTTGGGCCTTTATATCACCTCTACGAAAAAGAAGAAAGACTGAAAGCTTTGAAGGAAGCCAAAAGAATCTGTTCGGGATATATCTTTGTGACCTACATCATGAACGAATATGCCATGATCGAGTATGCCTTCAAAGACGGTCATTACAAAGAAGTCAAAGACAAACTGGATCCCGACTTCCACATCAACGATCCCGAAGCGATCTTTATCCATTCGCGGATCGAAGATATGGATGATCTCAATGAGCAGGCAGGACTCAAACCGGTCAGGCGTTTTGCCTCTGACGGCCCCAGCGACTACATGCGTTCCTGTATCAACGCCATGGACGACGAGACCTTTGCGGGCTTTCTGGACTATCATCTTAAGACGTGCGAAAGAAAAGAGCTGCTAGGTGCCAGCTCTCATGTGGTAGATATCCTAATAAAGTAAAGACGGAGTTTATTCCTCCGTCTTTTCTTCTTCTTTCTTTTCCGGTGCGTATTTGATCACAAGATGTCTCTTGTTTCCTTCTCCGATGGAAACAGTCGTGACATTCTTGAAATCCTGCAGATACTGATGGATGACCTTTCTTTCGTCATTGGGCATCGGATCGAGTTCACAATCAACATGGCTCTTTGCGACATTGATCGCTTCTCTTCTGGCAATCGCCTTCACTTTCTTGTAGCGGTCTTCCTTGTAGTGATTGACATCGACCACAAGATTGATCCTCTTCTTGAAAGTCGCATTGACGGCAGCCTTAAGGACTGTAGAGATGGCTCTTAAAGTCTGGCCGTTCTTGCCGATAATGATCGCATTGTTTTCTGCATCGAGGATGACTCTGTAAAGAAGATCCTCTTCTTTTTCCTTGTCTTTTTCAACGATGATCTCAATGGAAACGCCCTGATTGAGTTCCGTGAAATAAGCGCCGAGATAATCAAATATGAATTCCTTCACATCCTTGGATGTGAAAGCTTCGATCGTAACAGATTTATGGAGACCGAAGATACCGCCCTTTTCCTCCTCGAGGACATTGTAGGTGATATCCTGTACCTGGCAACCCTGATCGGCAGCGATCGAGTTGAGTACTTCATCAAGCGTTCTGCCTGTATACTGTTTCATATTAAGCCTCCTTGTGTGTCATCTTGTCGATGACGATCGTTTTCACGATATTTACGATCGATGAGATGCAGTAATAAAGGGAAACGGCAGTCGGGATCGAGAACATCGCGAAAGCGACCATCGCCAGCATACTGTATGTCATCATCTGATTCTGATTTTCCGGCTTCTTGTAGGTCTTGTGATGTTTTTCGGCCTCTTCTTTTCCACGTTTCTCCGCCAGCCACATCGGGATCTTGATGGAGATGAACTGCATAATGACCATCAGAACGAAGATCACCAGACATACCCAGGCCTTCTGCCCGATCGCCTGAGAAGGCGAAAGAGAAAGAGAAACGCCCGCAAATGTCGCATTGGCAACTGCTTCCGATCTTCTTACGGCATTGTACATACCGATCAGAAGCGGGAACTGGATAAATGTCGAAGCCAGGGAACCCAGCGGATTGATACCGTACTTGTTGTAGACCTGCTGCATCTCCATCGCCATACGCTGCTGGGACATCTCATCCTGTCTGCCCTCGTATTTGGCCTGGATCTTCTGCAGTTCCGGCTGGATCTCCTGCATCTTCTGCATCGCAACACTTGACTTGAAAGTGAAGGCAAGAACGATCGCATTGATGACGATCGTGACGATCGAGATCGCCAGGAAGATGCCTACTTTGGGAGTCAGCCAGTTGATCGCCTGAGAAAGAGGATAGGTGATGAATGCAGACAGAAAGCCATCATTCATCGCTTCCTTGAAAGTTGTATCTAATGTGATCAGCTCAGTGGAAGCTGAACAACCGGTCAATATCAACGCTAAAGCTATAAGCGATAAAACCAGTTTTAAGCGCTTTTTATTCATAGTGCACTCCTTATTCATACTGTTATATTATAGCCTTTTTAAAGGCTATTTCCAAATCATTTTTATTCTGCGAAAAAGTGCGGTCCAGATAGGGTTTTCGCACGATCACGATGAGATCTTTCGGATACGTTTTGAAGTCGATCAGAGCCCTGGTCATTTCCCTGACCTGGCGCTTGATTCGGTTGCGGACCACCGCATTTCCAAGTTTCTTGGATACAGAGATCCCTACCCGGGCATTCTCTTTCTTCCTGTCGGAGTGATACACGACAAAATTCGCACTCGCCACCGAGCGCTTCATCGAAATGATCAGCGAGAATTCCTCGTTCTTCCTTACACGAAATCTCTTTTCCATATCTAAATTAAAAGCCACCTAAGTGACTTTAATCGGATAATACCTTTCTGCCTTTAGCACGACGTCTGGCTAATACCTTACGTCCGCCGACTGTCTTCATTCTGGCACGGAAACCATGGACGTTCTGGCGTTTTCTTTTGCTAGGTTGATACGTTCTTTTTGCTGCCATATAAGCCACCTTTCTTCAAAATACTATTCAATTTTATGCTAAAGGTGGAACGATTGTCAATAAAGGCGGACAACAAAAATCTACTATTTGACGAGCTTCCTGTTGATCCTCGAGGCGATCGCGTTGCATGATGTGCCAAGCTCGAAAGTCAATCCGTTTCGTGTCTCCACGACCCTGCGGACACCCACGTCCTGTATCTTTTCGAAATTGATCTTTTCCGGATCACGGATATAGACGTTCAGTTTGAACAGACCCGAACCGGCAGATATGATGTTGTCTTTTCCGCCGGCAACAGCCATGATGTCATTGACAAGGATCTCGCCCTTTCCCGTTTTGGCAAAATCGAAAGCCAGGAAACGGTAATAGATCAATGTCAGTATCAGCATTGCCATAAATGCCGCAAAACCGACCAGCAGGATGAACCGTATGGAATGCGTCAGGGAAGAATTCCGGATGTTGATGATAAAATCGGCAAAACTTCCCGGCATCGCAATAACGGTGTTGCTTATGCGGCTGGAGAAACCCAGGAAAGCCTCAAGCGAGACAAGAGCACCGGAACTGAGACCGACGATAACCAGATAAGCCAGCAGAAGGAATGGGGAAGTAAATAACATCAGCAGTTCGGTAGGAAGCGGATTGCCTGCAATGATCGAAAGCAAGATCACGAAAATGAACTCGATCGTAAGAACAGAACGGTCGGTCCTGTCGCTCATTGAAAACAGTGTTCCCATATAGAAAGCCGGAATGATGAACATATTGATCACATAGAAAGGTGTGATAAAACGTCCCGCACCAACATAAGTGGCATTGGAATTCTTGATGTAGGTCCAGATATTGACATCGCCTAAAACGCTCTGGCCTGTGATGGTGTTTGAAAAAGAACCGCCGGCAGAAGTGTACCAGAACGGATAGCGGATGATGTTTCCCAGGCCAAGGATCGAAAGGATACGGTCAAGGATCGAATACAGCCCGATTCGGAGCGGATCGAGCAGATCGGTGCCTATGAAAGTGATCGCATTCTGAAGGTAGGTAAACAGAAACGGGAAAGTATAGGAAATGGCAAGTCCCAGAAAGAAACAGAATATGAAGTTATATATGATCCCCGAGGTATCTCTGGAAAAGATGTTGGAGAGTGAATAACTGTCTCTGTGGCGGGACAGGATAAAAGATACCCTGGTCGCATAAGCGACAAGGAAGGAACCGATCATTCCCGTCTCCAAAGGAAGCCGGGTACCTGTTACGGAATTGAAAACGGAATTGATCCCGTAACCTGTCGCATAAGCCTGTGCATTGAGCGCCTGCGTCGAAAACAACATTGTTGTGACCGTAAAAGTGAAATAACCGACCAGAGCCATGACTACCGGCGAAGCATTATTCGCCTTCTTGCATACGATGTTCAGCATGAAGATCAAAGGCAGATTCATGATCGTGAACTCACCGATCCTCAGACACAGTTCAGCCATGAAAAGGATTATATTGGAACGGAAAGTGTAGAATACATTCACACTTTCGTTCTGAATAAGAAAGCCGAAAGCGATCAGTCCAAAAGCAAAATACGCCACGCGGATCGGCGTCTTGCAGCTTTCATAAAGATCCATCATTTTTTTCATACAATTATTCTACAACAAAAAACTATATAATGATATCGAGGGAAAATACATGAGAGCAATGATACTTGTTTCCAACGGTCTGGAAGAATGCGAAGCACTTCTGACCTATGATCTGTTATACAGGGCAGGCATCGAAACCTTCCTTGTCGGGCTGAGCGAAGAGATCGTCTCTTCCCACAACGTCACATTCAAACCGCATCTGCTCATCGATGAGGTCGATCCCATGGCCTTTGACTGCCTGATCCTTCCCGGAGGCATGCCCGGAACAAAGAATCTGGAAAACGACCAAAGAGTTCAGGAACTGATCGATCTTTTCGTCAAAAAAGACAGATACATCGCAGCGATCTGTGCCGCTCCTTCCATCCTGATCCACAAAGGTCTTCTGAAAAGCGGACATTTCATCTGTTACCCGGGTTTTGAATCAGGACTTCAGCCTGCAAAAGAAAAAGTCATCAAAGACGGGCATTTCATCACCGGCAAGGGACTCGGAGCCGGATTCGAATTTGCGCACCTGATCATCAGCGAACTGTTGAACAAACAGAAAGCAGATGAAGTGCTGGAAGCAGTTCAATACTGATCCTTAAACGCCTTTCGGGCTTGCGAATGCTGCCTGTTTCTGGGGATCCTGTAAAGTTTTCCATCCACGATGATTCTGGCACCGGTCTGGTGAAAGCCAAAAGAGACCTGTGCCTTTTTACATTGTTCCCGGACATCCTTTACCCAATCAAAATTGAGGACTCTGGCTTCCTCGCCGGACTCGCCGCCTACGACGACCCGGTCGATCAGATGGATATGGCTGGACAGATCCACTTTTCCCAGCATCGGTTCGATCATAACTTCCTTGTGATTCAAAGGAAGTGACAGATAGATCGGTGCTCTTTCATCAAAACGTCTCTGATTCTCCATCGTACAGGCAATGGTAAGATTGGGATACAGGTCCAGATCTTCCATGCAGGCTTTGATTCGCTCCGGACGCTTGGTGAGACAATAGAAGGAGCAATCCTTTCTTTCTCTTATAAAAGACAGGACATCCTTTCGCCAGGGATCCGCCTCTTCAATGAAAAAATCAGAAGAAAAGCACATCATGAAAGAAGTGCCCGAAGGATACTTGTAGTTACCTTTTCTGTCTTTCTTCACCGGCAGATCGAAATTCGTTGTTTTGTATACGATGGAACTGTCTTTTCCAATCGACGCATCTCTTCTGTAGACATAACAGTGTGCACAACCCTCCGATTTCTTATGACAACCGTGCCAGCAATTGTACATTACTTCCATATTCTTATTTTATAATGTTATTGAAAAAGAGGCTGACATATGAACAACAAAACATTCACTGTAAAGTATTACATCGCCAGGACCAAAGGCACTTCCGTGAAATGGCAGCGTGGCAGAAAGACAGGCTGTCTGCCGATGTGGATCGCCGACATGGACTTCAAAGGAGACGAAAGAGTCATCGAAGCGCTGCAGGATTTCATCGTGCAGGGAGACTACGGCTACGCCAACCTTCCGGAAGATTATTATGACGTTTTCACTAACTGGCACAAAAGAAGAAACGATGTCGTATACAAAAACGAATGGATCCGTTTCTCTCAGGGTGCCGTGGACGGCATATTTCAGGTCATCTATTCCCTTACCGAAGAAAACGACGGGATACTGATCTGTACACCCCTTTATCCGCCCTTCAAAGCGACGATAAAGGAATGCAAAAGAAAAGTCTACGAATCCAAAATGATCAACGATGACGGATACTTCACTTTCGACTACAAAGATATCGAAAAGAAACTAAAGACCGGCAAGATCAGGATGATGATGCTGTGCTCCCCGCACAACCCCATAGGACGTGTATTCAAAAGGGGCGAACTCGAAGAACTCTTTGAACTCTGTCACCGATACAAAGTCCTCATCTGTTCCGATGAAGTCCATTCCGACATCATCATGCCCGATCAGAAATTCGTTCCGGCATTATCAATAAAAAAATATGCCAACGATATCATCACGATCACTGCAGCATCCAAATCCTTCTCACTGGCCGTCTTCAAACACTGCCACGTGATCATACCCAACAAAAAGCTGCGCGATCGTTTCATCGCCTACCAGCGCCACACTCATGTCGGATCAGTCAACGCCTTCAATGCTCTTCCGACATACTACAGCTACAAGTATGGTGAAGAATGGCTGGACTCCCTCAACAATGTCGTATTTGAAAACTACGAATACATGCGGGATCAGCTTGGAAAGTATTACGAGATGACCACACTGGAAGGCTCCTATCTGTTATTCCTCAATGTAGCTCCCCACAATGGTGACAAGCCGGCAGCCAAATATCTGCAGGAAGAATGCAAACTCCTGGTGAATGACGGCGAGACCTTCGGAAAAGGATACGGTTCCTGGGTACGGATCAATCTTGCAACTTCACTCAACAACGTCAAAAAAGCCACAAGGGCACTTAAAAAGATCGTGAGATAAATCGATCTTTATAGTTTCAGGAAAACAGCAGCATTCTTTACGATAAGCGAAGCATTGTAATAGAAGGAAGTATGATCGATCAGACGGAACAGCGCTGCAACGATATCGATCAAATCTTCCTTTTTACTATTTGCTGCACAATAGCAGATGCAGACAAAACGCAAGAGACCGATAAGGCCTTCTCCTGTATTGGACAAAAACCGAGCCAGTTAAAAGAGATAAGACGGTATCTCTCTTCACTTGCGTTCTTCGGAACGACGAAAGCGCTTTGAATACGCCTGTCCAGATCTTCCGTCCTTTCCATCGTGACCAGCCGGTTATACTCCTTATGGGAGACCGGGATCTGCCAGTTGCTGCAGCAGGTACTGCGACAGCGGTCAGCTTTACAACGGAAATCCGGATAATAAGAAGGCACGAACCATTTTTCCCGATCCATTAATATTTATAGAGATCCCTTCTTTTCAATTAAAAAGCATGCGATCCCTCCCACATGCCTTATATGTTCTATTCTTTCTGTTCTAGTACTTCGTTCGAACCGTTCTCATGAACTCATTGACGAGATCCGCATCGACCCGATCACCGGTCTTGAAGCCTCTGCCAACGATCACTGCATCAGCATATTCGAAGAAATCCAGGACATTGGAAGCTTTGACACCCGATCCGACAATGATTGGGAAATCGCCGATCGCTTCCCGCATCACTTTCACATCCTCGACACTGATGCGCTTGCACTGATCGTTTTCCGTCACGATGATCGCATTGGAATCGTGCCCGATCGCATTATGTGCCAGTTCGATGATCGGTACATCAGGATTGCCATAGGTCTCTTGCGTATGCACATCCGTGAACAGCATCACTTCAGCCGGATAATCCTTCATCACTTTCGATAAAGGCGTCGAACAAGCCGGAATATAACCGAAGGAACCGCCTCTGTTATCCACGAAAGCCTCCAGACGGATGAAATCCGCATTCACAGCCCAAGCCATGATCCATTCCTGTTTCCAGGCATTCATTTCCACATTAACACCGAACGGCAGCGGACAGATATCCCTGATCTTGGATGCGATCGCTGTCATCAGCGTATAGGACTCAAACGGGATCTCCTCCGCATATTGAGGCCAATCATTGAAGTTTTCCAGCATGATCGCATCGACACCGCATTCGATCAGCGTCTTTACATCT
>CADBND010000038.1 GCA_902795875.1 uncultured Erysipelotrichaceae bacterium | reverse complement strand
TTGATATAGGATTCCAGTACGCCCACCATATTGGACAAAGCCAGCGTGATGATAGCCAGAACGACCAGCTGTATCAGCAGATTGAAATCCTTTCCCAGTATCGCATCATCGATGATACGCGCAGTGATCAGGGAAGGAAGCAGACCCAGAACAGAAGAAAGGATGATGATGACGAAAACGATCATCAACTGCAACCAGTAAGGCTTCAGATATTTCAGTATACGGAATATCAGTTCTTTCGTTATCTTGGGAACATTCTGTTTCTCTTCATCCGTCAGAAATCCCCGCGGTCCAAGTCCTCTAGGCGGCATAATAACATCCTCCTTTTTTTAAAAAGTATAGCATAAAAAAACTCTTTGCCTTACCGCATGACATTTATCATACGGGCTGACAAAGAGTATTCAAATCGGCTGTTTATGCGTTTAGTACATACCGCCCATACCGCCGGCAGGAGCTGCAGGTTCCGGTTCCTTGATCGTACCGACAGCTGCTTCTGTCGTGATCATCAGACCGGCAATGGAAGCTGCGTTGAGCAATGCAGATCTCGTGACCTTGCAAGGATCGACGATACCGCTCTTGTACATATCGACCCACTTGCCTGTCTTGGCATCAAAGCCGACATTGTTTTTCTGAGTCAACTGTGCATCAACGATATCCTTGCCATTATGTCCGGCATTCTCGGCGATCTGGTACAGAGGCTGTGTCAGGGCTTTGAAAACGATCGAGATACCCTTCTGGACATCTTCATCATCCGCCTTGACCTTGTCCTTGAGATCCTTATAGATGGACATCAAAGCACAACCACCACCGGTAACGATACCCTCTTCGATCGCTGCCTTGGTAGCATTCAAAGCGTCCTCGATACGCAGTTTTCTTTCCTTCAGTTCAGATTCCGTCGTAGCACCGACCTTGATGACAGCGATGCCATTGGTCAGCTTCGCAAGACGTTCCTTGAGATTCTTCTTATCATAATCGGAAGTCGTTCTTTCGATCGTCGACTGGATCTCCGCAACTCTTTCCTTGAAAGCCTTCTTGGAACCTGTACCGTCAATGATCGTCGTATGTTCCTTCTCAACGATGACCTTCTTGGCGGAACCAAGATCCTTCATCGTCAGATCTTTCAGTTGCATGCCCAGATCCTTGGAAACGAACGTTGCGCCAGTCAGGATCGCGATATCCTGCAGATTGGCCTTCTGGTTGTCACCGAAACCCGGAGCTTTGGTCGCTACGACATTGAAAGTGCCTCTGAGTTTATTGACGATCAAAGTAGAAACAACTTCATTCTCCAGATCATCGGCAATGATCAGCAAAGGCTTGTTGGCCTGAACGATCTGTTCAAGGACCGGCAGCACTTCCTGGATCGTAGTGATCTTCTGGTCAGTGACCAGGATGACCGGATTTTCCATTTCGACCGACATCTTTTCTCTGTTGGTGACCATGTAAGGTGAAATGTATCCCTTGTCATAACGTAAGCCTTCTGTAACTTCCAGAGAAGTATCAAAGCCTTTGGATTCATCTACATTGATGACACCGTTCTTTCCGACCTTCTCCATTGCTTCGGAAACGATCTTACCGATCTCTTCAGAACCCGAAGAGATCGCAGCGACATTGGCGATCTCGGAAGAAGAATCGATCTTTCTGGCATTGCTCAAAAGCTTCTCAGAAACCTTCTTCGCAGCCATATCGATACCCTCTCTGAGCAGTACCGGATTGGAACCCTTCTCAACTGCATCCAGACCCGCATGGATCATGGCCTGCGCCAGTAATGTTGCTGTCGTCGTACCATCACCGGCAGAATCGTTGGTGTGGTTGGCAACTTCATAGATCATCTTGGCACCCATGTTTTCGAAAGTGTGTTCCAGTTCGATCTCCTTAGCGATCGTGACACCGTCGTTGACGATGAGCGGTGAACCGTAACCCTTATCCAGGATGACATTTCTTCCCTTCGGACCAAGGGTGATCTTGACTGCATCAGCCAGTGTATCTACGCCCTTTAATACGGACTCTCTTGCATCTTTAGAATATTTTACGATCTTTGCCATATTTCCTCCTATTCGACAATGGCCAGAATATCCTCGGCCTTGATCAGGATGTATTCCTTATCTCCATCTTTTACTTCAGTACCGGAATACTTCTTGTACATGACTTTATCGCCTTTCTTCAAAGGCATTTCATAGACCTTATCGTCAATCTTGATCTCTTTGCATCCGCTTACCGCAGCAACAACAGCATATTCCTCGTTCTTCTCTTTCTGAGAGATGATGATACCGCTGGATGTCTCATTGGAAGCTTCCACTTTTTTTAACAATACATTGTTATATAACGGTTTTATCACGTTGATATCCTCCTTACCATACTCTATTATAACCATAAATGGCACTCAGTCAATAAGAGTGCTAAAGATTGGCAGCGCATTATCACTCTCCCTCATTCCAAAAAAGCCATCTCATCAGATGACTTCTTTTTCCTATTCAAATGATCCACAGAACTCTCAGAAAACAATCTTGATCCGCTTTTTATTTCGAATACAATTCAATTACTGAATCCGGTTTTGAGAGATCTATTCCATGTCTTCAGGCCATGCTCAAAACGATCAGCAGTATTCCCGTAAAATAGGTCAGGGAATTCGCCCGTATGAGCCATTTGTTTTCACCCAGAACAAAACGGTATGCGGTAAGGATCAGATCCGAAATCATAAAAAGGAAAGAACCGATCCCCATCAGCATATCGTTCGTACCCCGAAGCAGTATCGCCATCGCCAGTCCGATTAGACCATGCAGGATTATTGAAGAAAGATACCAGGTCATAGGCCAGCGCATCTTTCCCATTTTAAAAAGACCCTTTCTTTTCTCACAGATATAGATGAATAAGGAAATAAAGATCGCCATCACCGGAAAAGTCCATCCAAAATAAGCGACCCCATAATCGTTTTTTACCAATACCATCTGTTCATAGACGATGAAACAGATATTTCCTGCCAAAAAGAAGTCCCCTCCTCTTTCCATGTCGAATACCAGAAAGACGTCTCCGAAGCAGGTAAAAAGAAGCGCCACCATCATTAAGGAACGGATCGAAACGAAATCATATTTTCTGAAAAAGGTAAATACGGCAAATGAAAAATACATCGCGACCAGAAAATACTTGTTTATGATCCGATATAATCTCTTTTCTCCGGTCCTGGTATGGAAGTAACAGAATAAAGCAAGCAGATAGATTGCGATAAAAAGAGCCATGGTCCTTTCCTCATAAATAAATGATCTGATATTCCTGTCCGTCTTCATTTTAACATGAGCTGTTTCGCTTAAAACAGAATGGACTCTTTTTGTACGGATATTCAAAAGAAAAGGAGTTGCATAACTCCTTGTGTCTCAATTGTTGCCCAGTATCTTTATCAGAGCGATATCGGTGTAGGTGTAAGCCTCCACCGGATAATCCTTCATATCGATACTGTTGGAATTTACCAGTATATGTCCATCCACCACTTTGGAGACGATGACGGTATGGACCAGACCGCCGTTTCCGACCATGATGATATCGCCGGGCTGTGCATAGAAGAGGTTGGCATTCACCTCGGCGACAAGTCCTTTTCCTTCGTTGTATTTGGCGTAGTTATAGAAATAACCGACATTGACCCAAGATCTTGTCCTTCCTTCCGGTGTAGCCTCATCATTAATATAGGGGTCGTATTCAGGATCGTTAATGTAGCATTTCCATTGTTCATCTCCGGAAAAATCCATCTCGATGCCGCCTTGCAGCAGACATTGGGAAGCGTAGTTCTGACAGTTTCCACCTTCGTCGGTAAAGTTGTACCATTCCGGATTCCTTTCATGGTAATGAAGATTCGCATAGGCAACAGCCTTGTCTCTGTCATAAGCCTTCGCGAAAGTTTTTGAAGCGACATAAGGCTTTTCACTTGCCTTCACCCTTAAGACTTCCTCGTTATACGTATGCATATCCTTGAGCTGTTTGCGGTAATAATCGTAGATCCTGTCCGTATCTTCGACGGTTTCAGCCTCATCATAGAAAGTCATGTAGTAGCCTTGAATCTTTTCCAGATCAGAGATCCTATAGTCTTCATTCGTCTTTCTTATCCTGAAATAATTTTCGACCTCGAAGGTCTGTGATTCGATACCCGGCAAAAAAGAGAAAGACATGTAGTCATCTTCAAGCAAGTCCACCCGATATTCGTTCCCGTTCACTTCATAATCGGTGACTTTCAGATCGTAATGTGCCTGATCCATCCTGAGATCAAAATCATGATCCTTTCGTGCATCGACCACCAATGCGATCGCCTTGCGGCTCACGGCAGCCATCAGATCATTATCAAAAAGCGCTTCGGTATCGGCCTGTTCCAATGTAAAAACACTCTTATAATAGGCATCCATATAGGAAACGATGAGATCCATCACTTCCTTTTCGACACCAAACTCGTCATCGATGTTTCCCTTGAACGTACTTGGTATCGTCCTGGACCCTTCAGAAGGAGAAACAGGTCCTGTTTCGGGAGTTTCCTGTCTGTCTTCCTTTTTCAAAGTGACCGCGCCGATAAAAGCCCCCGCCAGCATCACTGGCAGTAT
>CADBND010000037.1 GCA_902795875.1 uncultured Erysipelotrichaceae bacterium | reverse complement strand
TACATGGGTGAAAGTAGGCTTTCAGACGTTTAAATTAGGGTACGATGAGATTTCAAGCGGAAATCACTCCATCCCGGGTTTTATCGTTCATTTCTGATATGAAACAAATGGCGCAAAGATGATCCATAGAAAAAAGCTATTAAATTGAGGCGCTACTGCTTTGCCCCGTCTCGTGCAAATGATTGTTTTTGTTTCACCAGGGCATCAGATATCATATTATTGAATGAATCCCATACATGAGAAACTGATAAAGCTACTGTTGAATAATAGCGGTCCGGTCACTTCCAGACATCTTTCGCAGATGATGGGTATCAGTGTCCGTTCCGTCAAGACTTATATCTCACAGATCAATCAGGAAGTCGGGAACAATGTGATCATAAGCGGGAATCAAGGCTATTCAATAAATGGCAAGAGAGTCAGCGGTCTTCTGAAGAATGAAGACGATATCCCGCAGACATTTGACGAGAGAAGAGGTTTCATCATCCGGGAGTTCCTGCTAAAACACTCTTCTTCTTTGGAAATTGAGGATATCTGCAGCCGTCTCTGTGTTTCCGAGTCTACTTTGAGGGCGGATGTCGGAAAGATCAACCGTCTTTATGAGAACTACAAGATAAACCTCCGCTTCAGCGGCGATCAGCTGCTGATCGAGGGCCCGGAAAGATCATTGAGAAAAATGTATAGTCTGACACTGCTGGATAATGTCGAAAGCAGTTATTTTGATTATGATCTGCTTCAGGATGAGTTTTCTGATTTCAACATCCGCTTCATCCCTGCGATACTGCGCAGGGTTTTCACAAAATACAATTATTTCATCAATGAATTTGCTTTATTCAATCTGACGCTTCATGTCGCGGTCATCGTCGATCGTCTGAAGAAGGAGAACTATGTCCAGCAGGAAGGCGGGATCGAGATGAGTAAAGAAGAAAAGATGATCGTCGCTGATATCTGCGAGCAGCTGGAAGAGAAATATGACGTCAGGTTCAACAACGCAGAAAGAGATGAGATCTATATCCTGTTCAGGTCCAACGCCAACCTGCCTACGACCGATGAATATGAAAAGCTGAAGGAGATGGTAGGCAATGATATTTCCGATGAGGCACTGCAGCTGATCGAAGAGATCAAGGAACGTTATTATGTCGATCTATCCAATGCAACCTTCACCGTTCCTTTTGCGTTACATATCAAAAACATGATCTACAGGGCTCAGTACGGACGCTCCATTTTCAATCCGCTTTCCGAGTCCATCATCCTTTCCCAGCCGATCATCTTCGATATTGCTTTATTCGTTGCGATGAGGATCATGGACGATTATGAGATAGAGATCGATAAGGGTGAGATCTGTTTCCTTGCTTTGCATATCGGCGGAGAGATCGAAAGACAGAAACAAACTTCGAAAAAAATCAGGACCGTTTTCCTGTGTCCTTCCTATATCGATATTTCCAGTCAGCTCTATAACAAGATTCTGCTGGCTTATTCCAATGAGATCGACATCGTTTCTCTTGTTCAGAACTCATCGGAGATCGGGAATCTCAAATATGATCTTCTGATCTCTACCATCAGGCTTGAAAATAGCAGCGCTGTCAATGTCCTGATTTCCCCTTTCCTTTCACAGAAAGATAAGATCAATATCCAAGATGGCATCGAGTCGGCCCGCAACAGGATCATCAGCAGGTCTTTGAAGAAGCACTTCAATGATTATTTTGAAGAGGATCTTTTCTTTTACAGACCGGAAGATATCAGAAGCAGGGAAGAAGCCATAAGTTTCCTGGCGGATAATCTGATCAGGATGGAATATGTCAATGAAAATTTCAAGGAGAGCGTCATGCGAAGAGAACTGGCTGCTACGACAGCTTTCGGTCTTTTTGCGGTGCCTCACTCTATGGAGATGAACGCCTTGAAAACGACAGTGTCCGTTCTGATCGACCCTTCCGGTATCACTTGGAAGGACCAGCGCATCTTTGTGGTGCTTATGATGTCGATCAGATCACAGAATCATGAAGAGTTCACACAGCTTTATGAAGCGCTCATTGCTGTCTTTTCGGAAGAAGAAAATATCAGGACCATCTGCAGCTGCAGAACTTTTGAAGACTACAGAAAGACATTGCTGGATCTGATCGATTGAGGTTTGCACTGCAGAGTGCAGATGTCGATTAGCAGATGGATAGACCTTTTTGCAATACTGTTGGTGTAAGCCGGCAAATACATTTTAAGGAGGTAGAGCCAAATGAATATTCTCTTATGTTGCGGTGCTGGAATGTCCAGCGGATTTATCGCCAAAAAAGTTCGCCAAGCGGCGAAAAAGGACGGTGTATCGGAAGTTAGCTGTACAGCTCAGGCTGAAAGCACTATCAGCCCGATTCTGCCAACTGTCGATATCGTCTGTCTCGGACCTCACCTGAAACCGAAGTTCGAACAGATCAAGAGTCAGTGCGACCAGTATGGCACCAAGTGCATGGTTATTCCTGCCGACATTTATTCGATGATCGATGGCGAAGGTCTCTACAAGCTCATCAAAGAAGAATTAAACAAATAGCACAAAAAGAAAAGGGGAAAACAAAATGTCAGAAAAAAAACAAAACGCATTCATGAACTGGATGATGACGAAGTTCGCTCCCACAATGCAGAAGGTCATTGCCAACCCGTGGGTTGCCGCAATCGCTGACGCATGGACGAGAGCTCTGCCGATCATCCTGACGGGATCGCTGATCTTCTTCTATAACGTATTCCGTTCTTATATTCCTGCATTACCAAATCTGGATCCGATCAAGGACTTCTCCTTCGGATTCCTGTCACTGTTTCTGGTATTCATCGTTCCTTTCAACCTCATGGAAAAGAAGGGAATGGCGAAGTATGCGGTCATCGCCGGATTCCTCGGTATCGCCGTATACTGTCTGGTTTTAAATCCTGTGATTGATGAAAACTGGTTCTTATACATCAATTACAGCTACTTCGGTCCCACCGGATCGTTCGCCTGCCTTGTCATCGGTGAATTTGTCGCCTGCGTCTTCTACAATTGGACAAAACACAACTTCCTGGAAGACAGCGCTTTACCTGACTTCGTTGTCGGCTGGATCAACAACATCGTTCCGATCTTCCTGTCTCTGCTTATTACGATGATCGTCGTCAAGAACCTGGGCATTGATGTCGTCGGTATCATTAGCAAACTGTTCTCGCCGATCGCTGCACTGGGCGGCACTTACATCGGTTTCGTACTGCTGATTACGATCCCTACGATTCTGTACTCTCTGGGCATCAGCTCTTGGGCGTTTGGTGCCGTATCCAACCCCATCTACTTCGCAAACATCGCCGCCAATATCGCTGCTGTTGAAGCAGGACAGAAGGCAACCCTGATCGCCACTTCCGAAGCGACATTTACCGCTGCTCTGATCACTCTTGGCGGTATGGGCTGCACACTGCCGCTGGTTGTCATGGCGCTGCTCAGAGGCAAGTCCAAGAAGATGAAGACGATGGGCAGAGTATGTATCGCTCCTTCCATTTTCAACATCAACGAACCGGTCGTCTACGGCTTCCCGATCGCCTTCAATCCGACCCTTATGGTCCCGATGTGGCTGTGTTCCGTTATCGGCGCGACGATCGAATACGCCGTCATGAAGTTCGGTCTGCTTAATATCCCGTCCAAGATGATCCAGGTCGGTCAGGTACCGGCTCCGATCTCGACGGTCATGATTACCGAGGACATGCGCGGCATCCTCTGGTGGGCTGTACTGTTCGTAGTTTACTGGCTGATTTATGCCCCGTTCTTCAAGGCCTATGACAGACAGTGTCTGGCTGAGGAAGAAGCGGCTGCTGAAGAATAAAAAAGAATAAAGAATATAGAATAATCATTACGGAGGAACAACATCATGCAAGAAAACAATCCGCTTATCCAGGTATCGATGAATATCATTCTTCATGCCGGAGACGCCAGAAATAACGTCAGTCTTGCACTGGATTATGCAGAAAAAGGCGACATCCTTAAAGCCCGAAATGAGCTGGCAGAAGCGCAGGTAAACATCACCAAGGCGCACCAGTCTCAGACGGAAGTCATTCAGAACGAAATGTCAGGCGTTGATTATGAGCCTTGTCTGCTGTTCTCTCACGCACAGGACACACTGATGACGATAAACAGTGAGATACAAACCGCCAATCGGCTGGTCAATATGTATGAGCTGATCATAAACGGGCGGCAGGATCATCAGGACTGATCAAATCATATCAACATTCGTGAATGGCCTGTCTCCTTTGGGAAGATAGGCCATTCTCTTTAAGAAAGGATAGACATATGGAAAACAAAAGATTCCCGGAAGGTTTTTTATGGGGTGCT
>CADBND010000036.1 GCA_902795875.1 uncultured Erysipelotrichaceae bacterium | reverse complement strand
GGTATGTATCTGTACCAGACTACCGTGTTCCCAGAAGCCCTGTGCCTTCAGGCACGGGTAGTTCACGGATATATGAGGAAAAAGTTTGAAAAGTTAAGATGGAGATGTACCTGATAAGGACATGGAACCGGATCGGATCTTTGTTTCATAGGTGCTCCTCCTTTCTCAAGACATCGTAGTGATACGGTGTCTTTTATTTCGGGGGAGGAACGCATGAAATTCTTTTTCTGAAGTTTTATAATGAAGGGGAAGGAGGAGCCACATAAAGGAATAATTATCAGGAAGGATTCGGAATGAAAGATAATAATCAGATCAGGAATGAAGTCGAGATGGACTTCAGAAGATTTTTTGGATTGCTGAAAAAGAGAGGATCATGCGCATATCGTCTGGTGAAAGACGGGAAATTGTCCGGACATGTCATGTGGAGGCTCAAAAACGATATGAATATCAGCGTGGAAACATTGATCACGGTCATGGACACGGTCGGCGCAAAAAATCCCGACGAGGTGGTGGATCTTAAGATCAATGAACAGTGTCTGGCCGATCGGACGAAGGGTTAGAAACAGAACAGATCAAAGAAGATAACGGGCTCCTTTTCAAAGGCTGATAGAGATATCAGTCTTTTCTTTTGAATGGATCTCTGTCGCTTTTTTGATATATTCATCTACAGATAAAAAGGGTAAAGTGAAGATAGAGATCAATAGAAACGAAAAGGAATTTACAGATCATGAAGAAAAACAACAACCTGAGAAATTACAGCTACGAACCGTTTTTTGAATCTTTGAAAAGAAAAGGGATATCACAGAGTCAGTTGATCAAGAAATATGATATTTCTGCCGGTATGATCAATCGCATGAGACACGATGAAAACATGACTCTTGCGGCACTGGGACATATCATGAATGTGCTGGGTTTTCGTGAATTGAGCGATGTCTTGCGGATCGATCCGAAAGATCAGGACAAGGAAATGAAATAACAGAAAAAGAACACTTATTATCTGATGAGGCTGATATCGAAGAAGCGGTATCAGCTTTTGTTTTGGTTGTGCCTGGAATGATCGGCAATAGGACATTTTCTTTTTGGGATATCATTTCAGTCAGAGGAAGACATCTTTTTGTTTCAGATGATAGAATCATATTGTAGATAAGGAGAAAGCCCATGACCAAAGACCTGAGACATGCGGATACAGTGATCCGGAATGTTCATGTATTTAACAGTTATTTCAAGTCCTTTCAGCATGCTGATGTGTATGTGAAAGACGGAAAGTTTCTGTATATCGACAAGAGATTTGAAAACGAGATGCATGCGGACAGGCAGATCGATGGGAAGGGGAGATATATGATCCCGGGTCTTCTGGATATCCATATGCATATAGAATCTTCCATGGTGACACCGGAGGCTTTCTGTAAGTATACAGCCAGAAACGGCCTGACGACGATCGTTTCGGAGCCGCACGAGATCGCTAACGTTTGCGGTATTGATGGGGTGCGGGCAATGATCAGATCGGGTAAAAAGAGCCCGTACGATTGTTTCTATGCCATTCCCAGCAATGTGCCGATCATGGGCAGGGATTATGAGACAAGTGGCGGTACGATCCGTTTTGAAGATATGCTGGAACTGAAAAAAGAAGAGAATGTCGTATGTCTTGGTGAAGTGATGAATTTCCGGGAGATCATTGAGGAGAATGATTCGGAAGTAGGAAAGTTCATCGATCATGTTCATGAAAAAGAACCGATCTATCCTTTGGAGGGACATTGTCCGCAACTGGTCGATAACGAATTGGCCAGGTTCTTGTATCTGGGTATCCACAGCGATCACTGTACCCATGATCTGGAGGAATTGAAGCAGCGTTTTGAGAACGGGATGTTCGTACAGCTGCAGAGTGTGATGGTGACCAAAGAGGTGATCGATTTTGTCTGTGAAAACGAATTATATGAGTATTTCAGTTTCGTTACAGATGATGTATTGCCGGATGTGCTGTATGGAAGCGGCCATGTGGATGCGGTCATGCGCAAGGCGATCGGTTTCGGGATGAAGCCGGAATATGCGATCTATTGTACGACGTATACCCCTTCAAGGAGGATGAATCTACTGGACAGAGGGGTCATCGCTCCGGGCAGGCTGGCGGATTTTGTATTGCTGGATGATCTGGAGAGCCTTCATATATGCAATACCTATAAGAAGGGCGTATGTATCTACGATATAGAAAATGAAATAGAGGATGGGGGAGAATACGATCTCGATCATCTGTTTGAGGATACCGTTTATTGCAGGAAGATGGATGCCAGAGATCTGATGCCTTATATTGAAGGAGAGGACCGTACCGTTAAGGTGAGAGTGATGAAGCTTTATCCGCAGAACAATCGCAGTGATGAGGTCTTTGTGGACATGAAGGTGAAAAATCACAGATTGCTTTGGAAGGAAACGGGTTGTCAGCTTCTGGCCGTGATCGAAAGACATGGCCGGGACAACAATATTGCGTTTGGTTTCAGCTGCGGTTCAGGGATCAGGAAAGGTGCTTGTGCATCGAGCTATTCGCATGATTCCCATGATCTGATCGTGATGGGAAATGATGAAGAAGATATGGCTCTGGCGGTGGATCGGATCATTGCGATGCAGGGTGGCATCGTCGTGACTTTGAATGGAGCGATCACCGGTGAGATCGCTTTGCCTGTCGCAGGTCTTTTAAGCAAGAAGTCGGTGAAGGATACGGCTGAGGAATTCGAGAAGGTACGTTCTGCCTTTGATAAACAGGGGTATGAGCACATCAACAACATCATGAATCTGTGTCTGCTTTCTTTGACCTGTACGCCGGTCTTGAAACTGACTGATCGCGGTTATCTTAATACAGTGAGTTTTGAGAGGCCGTCTTTATTTGAAGAGGAAAATCTATGAGTAAAAGACTGTTGGGAATGAAATACAGCGATGTGAGAAAACTCAGTTCGCGGGATCTTCTTGATGCGATCGCATTGAGCGAAGGAAGGATCTTGTTCGGGG
>CADBND010000035.1 GCA_902795875.1 uncultured Erysipelotrichaceae bacterium | reverse complement strand
GGATCCCGGAATGGATGGTGACGGGAAGCGTTGCAGGAACTTGTGCGCTTACCCTTGCGGGTGCTGCGCTTTTGAAATTCACCAGAAACAAGGTACCCGGTTATCTGGCACTGTTGGGAGCAGCAGCATTAGGTGCAGTCGGATCGTGGAGCGTATTTGCGAAAAACCGTTTCTCCTACACAGGGGATCGAAAACTGTCAAAACAGATCATTGAAGGAACGGCTGAATATATCGATATTCCTTCCGGCGGTGTCGGTCTGGATGTGGGCTGCGGTTCAGGCGCTTTGACGATCGCCTGCGCAAAGAGGAATCCCGATGCGAATATGATCGGAATCGATCGCTGGGGAGCAGAATATTCCGATTTCAGTAAGAAACTTTGCGAAGAGAATGCAAAGGCGGAAGGCGTGGACAATGTCTCTTTTCAAAAAGGAGATGCGACGAAACTGGATTTTCCGGATGAAAGTTTCGATGCCGTTACCAGTAACTATGTCTATCACAATATTCCCTTTGCAGATAGACAGAAACTGCTTAAGGAAACACTTCGTGTATTGAAGAAGGGCGGCTGTTTCGCCATACATGATCTGATGGGGGAAGCCCGTTACGGCGATATGGGTAAATTTGTTGAAGAACTTAAAAAAGAAGGCTATGAGGATGTGAAGCTGATCGAAACAGCCAAAGGAAGATTCATGTCGGAAAAAGAGGGAAAACTGCTTTTCCTTTCCGATTCCTGCCTTCTGATAGGGAAAAAATAAATATGGAGAATGTATTCTGGAACAGAGTAGCCCTGATCTATGACGGTTTTGTCTACATCATAAACAGGAGGGTACATAAACGTCTTTGTGAAGAAGTGGGAAAACTTATCAGTAAGGATGACGATGTGCTCGAATGTGCCTGCGGTACCGGTATGCTTACAAGGGTGATCGGAGAAAGATGTCATCATATCACAGCGACTGATCTGTCCAGAGGGATGCTGAATAAGACCACTTATAAGTGTAAGGATCTGCGCAACGCATGGTTTGAAAGTGCCGATATCTGTGAGCTTCCTTATCCGGATGAATCTTTCGACAAGGTCGTTGCCGCCAATGTCATCCATCTGCTGGATGATCCTGTCAAGGCGATAAAGGAGCTCGATCGGGTCTGTAAGAAGGGCGGTATGCTGCTGATACCAACATATCTGAATAAAGTAGATAAAGAAAAGGATTCCCTTTTCTCAAGGATGGTGGACAAAGCCGGTGCGGATTTCAAGGTACAGTTTGACCGGTTTACCTATCCTTTGTTTTTTAAGGAATTAGGATATGACGATGTCGATATTATCGATATTCAAGGCACGGTGCCCTGTGGTCTGGCTGTGATCATAAAAAACTGAAACGTGTGTTTTTCTAAAAAAGAGAAGACACACGTTTTCTTTCTCATTCCATATTGTTGAAGGCAGGAACAAGAGGTTACAATGAAATCAGGTAGTTTATTGTGGATAAGAAAGAAGAAAAAACACTGAAGAAGGATCTTTCGATGGTCGGAGCCTGGGCTTTTGCCTTAGGTACGAGCGTGGGTTGGGGTTCTCTTGTCGTCACCAGTAATACCTATCTGAAACAGGCCGGTCCTCTGGGTTCTGTTCTGGGGCTCATTGTGGGTGCTTTGATCATGCTGGCGGTGGGAAGAAGCTTTGCCTACATGATCGAGTGTTATCCGAATGCCGGTGGTCCTTATGGTTTCTGTAAAGAGGTGTTCGGTCATGATCATGGCTTTCTGGCAGCCTGGTTCCTGGCTTTGACTTATCTGGCGATGCTTTGGGCGAATGCGACTTCACTTCCACTGTTTGCCCGGTATTTTTTGGGAAATGTTTTTTCTTTCGGAAAGATGTATTCTCTTTTCGGATATGATGTATACTTCGGGGAAGCATTGCTTTCGGCTTTAGCGGTTATGCTTGCTTCTTTCCTATGCATAAAATGGGAGAAGATCTCAAGGTATATCATGATCGCTATGGTCATTCTTTTTTCCTTGGGTATCACTCTCTGTTTTGTTTCTTCTTTGATCGGAAACGGTCTTTCCTTTGAACCGCTCTTTGTTTCAGAAGGCAGTGCCTTCTCTCAGGTGATCAGGATCGCTGCCATTTCACCGTGGGCTTTCATCGGCTTCGAAAATATCAGTCTTTTGAGCGAGGAGTATTCCTTCAAACAGGGAAAGGTCCATACGGTCCTCGTTACGGCGATCGTGACCACGACACTTTTATATGTCTTTGTACTGTTTCTTTCTGTGAGTGCACACCCTGTGGGATATGAAAACTGGTTGCAGTATATCAACGATCTTGATTCGCTTTCCGGAAATGATGCGCTTCCGCCTTTCTTTGCGGCGGGATATCACATGGGAAAGACCGGCGTGATCATACTGATGATCTCCTTGCTTTGTCTGATCCTGACCAGTCTGATCGGAAATATCACCGCTTTGAGCCGTCTGATCTATTCTTTGGGCAAAGATGAGATCCTTCCGGCAAAGTTTTCGGATCTGAATCACAGTGGCACACCGCAGAATGCGATCCTTCTGGTCTGCCTGATATCGGTCCTGATCCCTTTGCTTGGACGTACTGCGATCGGCTGGATCGTTGATGTGACGACGCTAGGGGCAACGATGATCTACGGCTTCGTTTCGGCGGCGGCGATGAAGACCGCCCGCTTCCGCAATGATGTCTACGAGTATCGCACAGGACAGGTGGGTCTTCTTGCGATGATCGCCATTGGTGCCTATCTTCTTATTCCGAATCTGTTTACCGCCGGTTCGATCGAAACGGAGTCATACTTCCTCTTTGTCGTGTGGTCGGTACTTGGCTTCATCGGTTTCCGTATCGTTTTAAAAAACGACGTACATAAGCATTTCGGCAAGTCGATCATCGTCTGGGTTGCGCTTCTTTCACTGATCCTGTTTGTTTCCCTTGTATGGATGAATCAGTCGATCATGTGGGCGACCGGTGAAGGTCTTGCGAATATTGAACATTACTATTCCGAGGCCGGCAACATCGGGATAAAACCGCATTTGATCGAGGAACAGCTGAAGACCATACGTCTGATCTCCGCCCGTTCGATTATCGTTGTCGTATCGCTGTTTGCGTTATCTCTGGGTATCCTTCTGAATAACTATGATCTGATGTCAAGACAGGTCCAGAACTCCGAAAGACAGCTGGGTCTGGTGAGGGACATGGCACATCGGGATCCTTTGACAGGCGTCAAAAGCAAGCTTGCCTATGCAGAGAAGGAAGAAGAGATCAAGAATTGGATCGCTTCCGGTGAGGCGGAAGAGTTTTCTCTGGCGATCTGTGATGTGAATGGCCTTAAGATGATAAACGATACTAACGGTCATAAGGCCGGTGATGAATACATAAAGAAGGCATGTCACATGATCTGTGAACAGTTTGAGAATTCGCCGGTCTACCGTATCGGCGGTGACGAGTTTCTGGTCATTGTGGCCGGTGAAGATCACGAGGACAGGGAGAAGATCCGTGCTGTCCTGCATGAACTTTCTGTCCACAACATCGGTACCAATGAAGCAGTTGTTTCTGTCGGGATCGCTGATTATGTACCTGGAAGCGGCATGAGCTACAATGAGGTCTTTGAAAAGGCTGATGAAAGAATGTATGAAGAAAAGAAACTTTTAAAATCTATGGGAGCTGCAGTAAGGATATAGGAGGATAGAACCGTGGATAATTACGTGAATTTCCGTTCCGTGAACGGGAAAAGAAAGATACTGGTCGTGGAAGATGAGATCATCAATCAGGAACTGTTGAAGATGATCCTGAAGGATACTTACGATCTGATCATTGCCGGGACCGGTGCAGACGCCTTGAAAGCGGCGGAAGAGGAACACGATACTTTGTCTCTGGTCCTGCTGGATCTGAATCTTCCCGACAGGAAGGGGCTAGATGTCCTGCGCCAGTTCAAATCGGACGAAATCTTGTCGAGACTTCCCGTCATCGTCATGACAGCGGAACGGGATCTGGAAGTGGAAAGCCTGAACCTTGGTGCGATCGATTTCATCCCGAAACCTTATCCGCAGCCCAAGGTCATTCTGGCCAGAGTGCAGAGGACAATCGAACTGTCCGAAGATAAGGATATCATCAGCTACACGGAAAGAGATAAGCTCACGGGCTTGTATAACAGAGAATACTTCTACCGTTACGCTTCACAGTTCGATACCTATCATCCCGATCTGTCCATGGATGCGATCGTTGTGGATATCAACCATTTCCATATGCTGAACGAACGCTATGGCAAGGCGTATTGTGATGAGCTGCTGGTGGATATCGGAAAGAAACTCAAGGATCTTGTGAAAGAGGAAAACGGTATCGTCTGCCGTATGGAATCCGATACTTTTTTAGTCTACTGTCCGCATATCGGAGATTACGAGGGGATGCTGGAAAGCCTTTCCTCCTCTTCCGACAAACAGGAACATGTCCGTATGAGGATGGGTGTATATTCCGATACAGACAAGTCGGTCGATATGGAAAGACGTTTTGACCGGGCGAAATCGGCTGCCGATACAGTCCGCAACAGTTTTACGGGAAGCGTCGGCCTGTATGATGATTCGTTCCATGAATCGGAAATGTATAACGAACAGCTTCTGGAGAGTTTCTCCACGGCGATCAGGGAGGAACAATTCCAGGTCTACTATCAGCCTAAATTCAATGTTACGGGAGAAGATCCCGTCCTTTCTTCGGCAGAGGCGCTCGTACGCTGGTTCCATCCCGAACTGGGGATGATCTCACCAGGCGTCTTCATTCCGCTTTTTGAAAAGAACGGCCTCATCGAGGAACTGGATTCTTATGTATGGAGAAAGGCAGCGGCGCAGATCATGGAATGGAAGAAAGAACTGGGGATCACGGTTCCGGTCTCGGTCAACGTGTCGCGTATCGATATGTACGATCCCGATCTTCCTGAACTATTTGATCGTTTGGTCAAAGACTATTCTCTCAGTCATAACGAGATCATTCTGGAGATCACCGAATCGGCTTATACCGAGAATTCGGAACAGATCATTGCCATGGTCGACCAGCTCCGGAGCAAAGGCTTCCGGATCGAGATGGATGATTTCGGAACGGGCTATTCTTCTTTGAATATGATCACATCCCTTCCGATCGATGCTTTGAAACTGGATATGCAGTTCATACGCAACGCTTTCAAAAAGC
>CADBND010000034.1 GCA_902795875.1 uncultured Erysipelotrichaceae bacterium | reverse complement strand
TTTCCGCTCGGCTGTTCGCCGCCGTTACCGCCGCCGTTTGCACAGCCTGCAAGTAACAGAAGGGCGAGTAATAAAGCGAATAATTTTTTCATTTCAATTCTCCCTTCATTGCGTGGTTAAAACCACATACAAATATTTTACCTTAGCAAAACGGCTGTTTCAACAAAACAAAACGTTTTTCCAGGCAAATATTTCACTTTTCTTTCACAAATGAAAATTTTTCTCATGAAAATTTACATATTTTCATTAATATCAAAAAATGCTGTTCCGTTCATACATCAGGAAACAGCATCTTTTTTATGCGATCTTGAGTCCTTTGAAGATCATATATTCCGGACCCTTGTAACGGGTTGACACGGTCTGTTTCCTGGAGAAACGGACATCCTTGATATCTTCAAAGATATTGCCGGAGATCGAGAATCCGGTCAGAGGGATATATTTCTTGCCGTCAAAGTACCGTGCAAGACGTACTTCTCCTCCCCAGTAACCCGAATCGGATTCGAGCTGCGGAGCTGAGAAATATTCGATGATCAGGTGTGGTCTTTTTTTATAATCGACGCCTTCCGCATCCAGCTGAGCGACTTTCAGATCACCTGAGATCTTCTTTTCCTTATTATAATAGCCAAACTGGATATCACCGAACGTTCCATTTGCCTTTCCGGCCTTGATCAGTTTGACAGGGCTTAACACCGTTCCATGCGAATCGAAACGACTTGAAGCGCTGCATCCGGAAACGACCGGTCTCATGGTCAGGTCAAAAGGCGTATTGGAAATGAGATCACCTTTCTTATAGTGCTGACTCTTTAAGAAAGCAGAACGGTAATTCAGATCATCAGCGAAGTTTTCCACCAGATATTCCAGCATATCTTCCTTGACCAAGATATCGATGTCTTCCGGAAGCTTCACATCCTTAAGAGTAAGTGCCTTGGAACGGGCTTTCGCCTTATCCAGGATCGCCTCGACCTCTTCGGTGATCTTTTTGTAGTCTTCCTTGTCGGTCCGGATGTATCTATAGAGTTCGTATTCTTCTTTTCCATTCCGCCAGGTCGGAATGACCTCGACCTCGATCCGGAAGCTCTCATTCACATGATCGACCCCGTTGGAATTGAGGAATTCTTCCTTATACTCCGATACGAATATCTCAGTCGAATTGATCCAGCCATCAGAATGCGTATCCGCCTTGAATACTGCCTTGGCGACTTTTGTGGCGATCTTGTTGAGATCTCTCTTCTTTTTGTTTACGTTCCGGATATCCTTCCCCTTTTCACTTAACGGGAAGTAAGGATTCTGCGCTGCTTTCGCACTTTTTGCGGCATTCAGCAGCTTTTTGGAAAGCGTCTTTTCATCATCCGCAGCCGTCACGATGACATTGGAAGAGCCGACGCTGTCCTTGCCATTCACATAGACTTTGACGGTAACCTTTCTGACTTTGACTGCTCTGTTTATCTCCATATGATCGAGGACATAGAACAGTTCTCTGGAATCCTTATCGATTAGGGACACTTCGTATCCGTCGATCCTGTCGCATGCCTTCAGACATGCCAGTATTTCACTTTTCTTCATCATCCCAGTTTTGCCTCCGCCTTCAGATAAGGACCGCCATCCGCAACATAGACCCATTCCTTGTGTCCCTTGCCGCACATGCCGGAACCCAGCACCGTCACTTCATCCGAAACCATTGAGATCGAAGAAAGCAGATCGATGACATATCCCGAGATCACGACCGGTGCCACCATCTCGCCGGTAAATTTCCCATCCTTTATTTCCAGACCGTAGGAAGCTGTACACTGGATCTGCCAATTCTTCGGATCCTCCATACCATTGTTGGTCTGACACAGCAGATAACCGTGTTTCACCGACTTCACCATGTCTTCGTATTTGTCCTCGCCCGGACCGAACCATGTATTCGTCATACGGGTATAGACCTTGCGCTGATAATCCTGTCTTCTGCCATTGCCTGTAGGGATAGTCCCCAGTTCCATTGCGCTGAGACAGTCAGAGATCCCGGTCTGCAGGACGCCCTTCTTTATGATCTGAGTATTATGTGCTTCCACTCCGTCATCGTCGAAGAAATAGGACGCCGCAGAAAGACAACTGGATGCGCCATCATACATGTTGACAAGTTTCGATGCGACATATTTTCCGACATAGTCCTTTGCCCTGGCTCTGTTTTTCACAAACATATCCATCTCGACACCGTGGCCGAATGCCTCATGCGCGATCAGACCGGAGATCGAAGGATCAGTAATGATCGTATACTTGCCCGGTTTGACCGGTTTGGCCTTTAGCATCCGCACCGCGATATCCAGGATATCCTCTGCTTTGTCAGACAGCTTATCCAAAGCGACAAGCGAGTCCGCCTCGCCAAAAGAAGAATAATTGGACTTGATATTGTCATCCTGTCTTACCACGCAGTTCAGCATCGTATTGACCCAGTCGTATTTCTGGGAAAGGCACTTCTTTCCGGAAACGAAGATCTTGGAAGTCTGCCGTTTCACATAGACGGCAGAGACATTGATCAGACGTTCTTCTTTCTTATGAAGACTGTCCTTGACAGTCTTGAGTCTGTCGCTGATCTGTTTGTCGCTGAGTCCGGAAGGATCTTCTCTCAAATAGTCTTCAACATGTTCGTCTTCCTGAAGCATCTTCACAGAAAAATCTTTCGAATAGATTTCTTCGAGCCGGATCGTTTTTATCACGGTCGATGCCTTAAGATCACGGATATCGTCACAGGAATACTCGGAATATCTTCCGTCCTTGTATACCTTTATGACAAAACCGCACTCGTTGTCCACATCATCGATCGAATGAAGATGGCTCGAAACGAGAATCCTTTTGGTATGGACTGCGCTCCCCAGAACGGAAACGTAATCATAGTATTTGTGTAAGTCCTGAACAAGTCTTTTCGCATCGTTCATCCTTGATTTCAGATATCTATCCAGCATCTTAACTCCTTACTGTTTGTTTTTTTCTTCTTCATACAGCATCGCTTCTTCCCATTTCTCCTCCAGGGCATGGATCTGGTTGTGGATCTCATCGATCTCGTCGTCCAGTTCCGCCATCTTTTTCATGTCCTGATAATACTCCGGTTCATAGCGTAGTGCCCGCTTGTCTTCCAGGATATCCTCCATCAATGAGATCTCGTTTTCCAGCCTCTTCAGATTATATTTGGGCTTCTGTTTGATCTCCTTGAGAGGCTTGTTTTCCTTAGTTTCCTTATCTTTATCCTTATTTATTTCATCCTTTGTCTTGACATCGATGTAGTCCTTATATCCGTCAGGATAATAAGTGACCTTGTCTTCGTCAATCACCAGGCAGGAAGTCGCGATCTTCTTAATGAAATAACGGTCATGTGATACGAATAATATCGTGCCGTCATATTCATTCAGGGCATTCTCCAAAGCCTCTTTTGAAACGATATCCAGGTGATTGGTCGGTTCATCCAGGATCAGGAAGTTTGCCTTCTTCAGCATCAGTTTCGCCAAAGACAGTCTCACCTTTTCTCCTCCGGAAAGGACATTGACTTCTTTAAAGACCTCATCGGCCGTAAACAGGAAGGCGCCCAATACCGAACGGACCTTGAACATATCCAGATCGGGATATTCGTTCCATAACTCTTCTAGTACGGTATTTCCGCTGGTAAAGTTCGCAAGATTCTGATCAAAGTAAGCGATCTCAATCTGATGTCCCAGCATCATATAACCGCCTAACGGTTCCACCTGGCCGATGATGGATTTCAGCAATGTCGACTTGCCTGTTCCGTTATCGCCCATGACACAGATCCTTTCCCCTCTTCTGATCTCGAGGGTAAGTTCTGCCAGCGGCCTGTCGTATCCGACCTTGAAATGATCGAGACTCAATACGGTCTTTCCTCCTCTTACGCCGCATACGAATTTCGCTTTGAAAGATTTCGTATCGGCCTTCTTGGGATCGTCGATCTTTTCCATCCTCTCCAGATACTTGATCTTGGATTGGGCGAAAGCAGCCTTATTTTTCTTGTAACGGAACTTCTCGATCAGTTCCTCAAGCCGTTTGATATCCTTCTGTTGTCTTCTGTAGGCAGCCTCCTGGCGGATCAGATCGTTCTTTTTCTGTTCAACGAAAGAAGAATAGTTGCCCGAATATCTTTTGATCGAACCGTACTCCAGCTCATAGACCACATTGACGCTCCGGTCTAAGAATGTCCGGTCGTGGGAAACGATGACCATCGCCTTCTTATATTTGGAAAGATAATTCTCCAGCCATTCGATCGTCGAAAGATCGAGGTGGTTGGTCGGCTCATCCAAAAGCAGAAGGTCAGGTTTGGATAAAAGAAGCGACGCAAAAGCGATCTTCGTCTTCTCTCCTCCGGAAAAGGAAGAGACCCTGCGGTCCAGATCATCTTTGCTGAAACCGAATCCGGCCAGCACCGAAGACATCTCAGACTGGTAAGTGTATCCGCCCAAATAGCGGTAATCTTCCTCGAGCCGGGAATACTTTTCGATCAGTTTCTCATCCTGATCCCTCTCCAAGCGGATCGAGACTTCCTCCATCTGTTTTTCGATCTCCTTGATCTCATGAAAGACTTCATCAAAGACTTCCCTGATCGTCTTTTCAGAATCGATCAGAGCATTCTGCTTCAGATAAGAGATCGTCGTCTTATTGGCTTTGATGAGCTGACCGGAAGAAAGCTCGCATTCCCCTGTCAGCACTTTTAAAAGAGTGGTCTTGCCACTCCCGTTGCGGCCTACCAGAGCGATCCTTTCGTTCTCGTTCACGGTAAAGTCGATATGCTCAAATACATCGTTGACACCGAAAAAGACGGTGCCATCGGAAATCTGTACGATCATCTTTAATATATGAGATTCTTTGGTGTACGCGGATAAGGCAGGACATCACGGATGTTCTCCATACCCGTAAGATACATGACCATCCTTTCAAAGCCCAGACCGAAGCCTGCGTGTTTGCAGCCGCCGTATCTTCTTAAATCGAGATACCACTGGTAGCCATCCTTGTCCATATGCAGTTCGTCCATCCTCTTTTCAAGCAGGTCGAGCCTTTCCTCACGCTGTGAACCGCCGACCAGTTCGCCGACATGCGGTACCAGCAGGTCGCAGGCTGCAACTGTTTTGCCATCGTCGTTGAGACGCATGTAGAAAGCCTTGATGTCTTTCGGGTAATCGGTCAAAAAGACCGGACCATTGACGACCTGTTCACAGAGATATCTTTCATGTTCGGTATTGAGGTCCATGCCCCAGGAAACCTTGTTTTCAAATTTGACCGGAGCCTTCAGAAGGATATCGATCGCCTCCGTATAAGGCATCCTTCTGAACTTGGAATTGTATACATGATCAAGTCTTTCCAATAAAGTCTTGTCGATCATCGTGTTGAAGAAGGCCATTTCCTGCGGACATTCTTTGCGAACGTATTCGATACAGTACTTCACCATGTCTTCGATCAACTGCATGTCGTCTTCAAGATCCGCAAAAGCAATTTCCGGTTCGATCATCCAGAATTCGGAGGCATGACGGGCTGTATAAGATTCTTCCGCCCGGAAAGTGGGACCGAAGGTATAGATCTTTCCGAAAGCCTGTGCCATGGTTTCACCCTGCAGCTGACCGGAAACAGTCAGTGCGGTGGAAGCACCGAAGAAATCCTGGGAATAGTCGATGGAACCGTCTTCCAAACGCGGCAGAGCGTTCAGATCCAGTGTTGTGACGCGGAACATTTC
>CADBND010000033.1 GCA_902795875.1 uncultured Erysipelotrichaceae bacterium | reverse complement strand
GTCGATCTATGAACCCAATGATGGCATCGATTCGCTTTCTCCGACGGTCAAGAAGATCTACAATGAGATGGTCGATATCGCTTTGAAACATGACGAGGTCGAGAAGGTGAAGATCAGTTACGATCAGACGATCAAGGCGGTATTCAATGAAGTGAAGCTCGATCTGGATGTCGTGGATGACTCCAAAGCCGAAAGAGAAGAGATACAGAAGGAACTCGATGAGATCGTGGGTCTTGACGATGTGAAGAACTACCTGCTTTCTTTAGAGAACCTGATCAAGATCAATCAGATCCGTAAACAGAAGGGTCTCAAGACCAATGAGATCTCCAAGCATATGATCTTTACCGGCAATCCCGGTACCGGCAAGACGACGATCGCCAGACTGGTATCGCGGATGATGAAGGCTTGCGGTATCCTGAAACAGGGTCAGCTGGTCGAGGTGACAAGAGCCGATCTGGTCGGCAAATATGTCGGTCATACTGCTCCGCTTACGATGTCGGTCATTCAGTCGGCATTGGGCGGCGTCCTGTTTATCGATGAGGCCTATTCCTTATACAGAGGCAAAGACGATTCCTTCGGCCTGGAGGCTATCGATACCCTGGTCAAAGCGATGGAAGATCACCGGGATGACCTGATCGTCATTCTGGCCGGTTATACCAAGGAGATGAAGGACTTCCTTGAAGCGAACAGCGGTCTGAAATCGAGATTTGCGAATATCATCGAATTCTCCGATTACACCGGTGAAGAACTGATGCTTATAAGCAAGTCGATCGCCAAGGGCAAGGATTATGTGATCGCCGAGGATGCTTTACGTCCTTTACAGGATTATTTCACGCTCATCCAGAGCCGGAACGATCCCAATTCCGGAAACGGACGTCTGGCAAGGAACCTGGTGGAGGATGCGATCCTCAACCAGTCCAAGAGGCTCTTGCAGAATCCGGATGCACAGATGAATGTGCTTGAGCGGGTCGATTTCAATCTTACGGAAAACAAATTCAGTGGCAAATCGGGATCCTGAGGGATCCCTTTTCTTTTGGGTATATGACTGGCTTCTTTATACTTTTTTTATACTTTAAAGTCATTTTCATAATGGAATATTAACGGTCTTCAAAACTATGATTTTCTTGAGAAAGGAAGACTGTTATGAAAGATTTTGAAGGAAAGATCCTGAAGATATATATGAACAATACCGAAGGCTTGGTCTGTTTAAGGGCCGACTACATCCGTTTTTCTGACGGCTTTTTCGTAGTAATGGATAGCGCATCAAAGAGGATCCGTTACATAAACAAAGACTGCATCCGTTCGATTGAGATCGTGGGAGATATCGATGAAGAACGCTAATACGATCATTATCGGTGCGGGCAGGATGGGCGGAAGTATCGCCCGTTCCCTGAACGATGTGGCGAATGTCATCGTCATAGACAAGAGAAGAGACAAGATCTCAAAACTGCAGGATTTCAGCGGTTTTGTGGAAGTCGGGGATGCGACCGATCTGCAGCTGCTGGAGAAGAACGGGATAAAGGAGGCAGACTGTGTGATCGCCGTTACAGATGATGACAACATCAATATCTTCCTGGCGGATGTCTGTGCCAATATCTATGATGTCAAGGAGATCTATATCAAGCTGAAAGATTCGCGCAAGAAGGCGATCATCGACAAGAGGATAAACTGCATCTGTCCGTTTGATCTGTCGCTTGATTTCTTTGAAAAGAGCAAGGAGGCGAACAGAGTATGAAGATCGTCATTGCAGATGGATTCCATGAAGCCGACTATCTGATCGGCCTGTTCAATAACCGGAAAAACGATATGGTCGTCATTAATGAAGATGAGGATATCTGCCGTTATCTTTCCGTAAACAACGATCTGCCGGTGGTACGGGGACGCTGTACCCGCCAGTCCGATCTGATCGAGGCCGGAGCGGAGAACTGTGATCTTTTTGTCGCGCTTTCCGAAGATGACTACAAGAACTATGTCGCCTGCCGCACCGCCAAACTGCTTATCGGAGCGAAAAAATGTATTGCGACAGTGATCAATCCGAAGAATGTTGCGATCTTCAAGCAGCTCGGTATCGATCTGGTGGTCTGTTCCACATATCTGCTTGGACAGCGTATTCACGATCTTACGACTCTTGAAAACATGGTAAATATGCTGTCACTGGAGGACGATAAGATCTTTATCGCCGAGATCCGCATCGGTGCCGACCTGGAGGTGGTGGGTAAGACGCTTGCCCAGGTCAATATCTCCGATCTCGGCTCAGTAAGTTCGATCACCCGTGATGGCAAGGCTCTGATCCCGAACGGTCAGACGATGATCGAGGAAGGGGATAAGATACTGATCGTTACGACGGAGGAAAACAAGAAAGAGATCATTGACATCTTCCAGAGGAAAAGAAGATGAAGAGGGACTATTACCGGCTCGTCTTCTTCTATCTTTCCATCTTTATGATGATGATCGGCGTAATACAGCTGCTTCCTTTGGCTGTGCTGGCGTTCTATCCTGAAGAGGTCACGTATGCGCCGTGTTTCGTCATTCCCGGGGTGATGTCGATCTTCATCGGATATCTGATTCGCTTCTTTCTGAAAGATACGAAGATCCTCAAGCTTGAAAAGAATTACGATTCTTTACTGCTGGTACTGATCTGGATATTGGCGATCTTAATCTCCACGATACCCTGGATGATCAAGGGAGACTATAACTTCACCCAGGCTTCTTTTGAAATGACCAGCGGGTATTCGACGACCGGGCTTTCCGTTGTGGATGTCGATCATACACCGCACATTTTTCTGATGTTTCGTTCGATCACGCTGTTTGTGGGTGGGGTCGGTTTTGTTTTGATCATCACTTCGGCTTTTTCGGATCGCTACGGTCTGAATCTGTATAATGCGGAGGGTCACAATGACAGGCTGATGCCGAATCTGAAGCGGTCTGCCAGATTGATCCTTTCGATTTATTCGATCTATATCCTTTGCGGGATCAGTGCTTATGTGCTTTTGGGTATGCCGGTATTCGATGCGATCAACACGTCGATCGCTGCTTTATCGACCGGCGGGTTCTCGGTGATCGGAGA
Source organism: uncultured Erysipelotrichaceae bacterium (assembly GCA_902795875.1). Taxonomy (GTDB): domain Bacteria; phylum Bacillota_I; class Bacilli_A; order Erysipelotrichales; family Erysipelotrichaceae; genus Colivicinus. Next base: position 18,945 of record CADBND010000033.1, on the reverse strand, counting down.
AAGCATATACGGTTATCATTCGCTGCCGATCGAGATCGTGACGATCGTTCTGATGTTGCTGGGACAGACCAACTTCCTTCTGCATCTCAATTTCTTTAAAGGAAAATTCAAAAACTACTTCAATCACTGTGAGACGAAGTTTTTTATCACGGTAGCGGTGATCTTTGTGTTTATCATGTATCGGAATCTGCTTTCATCCGGATATTGTGAAGATCCCGGGGAAAGTCTGCGGATCTCACTGTTCCAGTTTGTCACCTGTATCACGACGACGGGCTTTGTTTCGGTAAAGGATATGAGTGTACTTCCTCCGGGTTTTGTCACAGCAATGGTGCTGATGATGCTGGTGGGAGGAGATCAGGAGTCTACAGGAGGCGGTATCAAACAGTATCGGGTCATCGTAGCTTTGAAGGGCATTTATTATTCGATCAAGGAATCGATCCTCAATTCCCGTGTCATCACTTCTCACAAGATATACAAGGTGGGCGAGAAATGTACACTCGAGGATGATGAGATCCGTTCGACTTCGAGTTATATCCTTTTCTATCTGATCCTTTTCCTTTTGGGTTCTTTCATTTTTACGCTGCACGGATATTCACTTCAGGATTCGATGTTTGAATTTTCCTCAGCGATCTCGACTGTCGGACTGTCTGTAGGTATCACAAACTATCATGCCAGTAATATAATATTATGGACAGCGACCATAGGCATGTTTCTTGGCCGAATGGAGATCATGGTCGTATTCAAAGCCATCCTCAGGGTAAGAAAGGATATCGAAAACAGGGAATACATCTGATGAAACACAAAACGAAGGAGTTTCTGCTATTCTCGCTGATCATTTTCTTCACGGTGATCCTTGAACTCGCTTTAAACGCGATCAAGGTGAAGGAAGAGAATATCTATCTCGTTTTTGTTTTGTCGATATTGATCATCATCATAGAATTCAAAAGCATCCGCTACGGAATACTGGCTTCTGTTCTGACGGTGCTTTCTTTCAATTTTTTCATTACGGAACCCAAGTTCACGTTCGTCGTGGACGATCCTAACAACTACGTCAGTTTCGTGATGTTCGTATTGGTCTCAATCATGGTGAACTCGCTGGTTCTACAGCTGCAAAGGCAGATCATCATCTCCAAAGAGAATGAGAAGAGGATCAATGCACTGTACAATATTTCTACAGATATCTTACATTCCCGCAGTTCCGGACAGACCTGTCAGGCGATCAGCGATTCGCTCAACGATCAGATCGAAAACGATATCTGCCTGTGTATGGCAGATGGACAGGTCTATGGAAAACCGATCGACACGAAAAAGTATGCGGACGCGCTGGATAAAGCACTGAAACGCAATATCCGGATCGATGACAGTGATCCTTCTTTTCCTGATCTTCCTTATTGCATCTTCCCGATCCGTTCGGGAAGCGGAGCATACGGAGTGATCGTAGCCGGTAACCGGCCGCTGCTTTCAAAGGAAGAGACGGTCTTTATAGAGAACGTCATCGAGGAACTGGTGATCGCTTTGGATAAGGATCAGATCAGTATGCAGCAGGAACAGACCAAACTGCAGGTGGAAAGGGAAAAGTTCCGTTCTTCTTTACTGAAGGGGCTGTCTCATGACCTGAAGACACCGCTGACGATGATACAGAGCGGCTCACAGTTTCTGCATCAGAGTTTTGATTCGATCTCCGATTCTTCGAAGAAAGAACTCATTTACGACATCTACAACGAATCCTGCGATCTTTCGGATTTTGTGAACAATCTGCTTGACCTGACTAGGCTCGATGGCAAGGATACCAGGCTCAATCGGGTCAGGGAGCCTGCCGACAGTATTATTTCCCAGGTATTAGAAAAGATGAAGCGTTCGCTTGCGGATACGAAGGTCGAAGTGATCCATCCCGAACAGATCGTGATGGTCTATGCGGATATGGAGCTGCTTTATCAGGTCTTCTACAATCTGATCGACAACGTATTGACACATACACCGAAAGGAACTTCGATCACGATCGCTTATGAAGAAAAGGGCGATCACGTAGTATTCCGGGTAGAGGATGATGGCGGAGGTATTTCCGAAGAAAAGATAGATCTGATCTTTGAGGATTTCTATTCGCTTTCGGTTAACGAAGATAAGAAACGCAGCCACGGGCTGGGGTTAGGCATATGCCGGTCGATCGTGGAAGCGCATGGTGGAAGTATCAGCGCCAGAAACAATGAAAAGGGTGGCGCAACATTCGAATTCACGATAGGGAACGGAGAAAACTGATATGGAAAAACTCGTATTGGTCATAGAAGATGATCCGGCGATCATCCGACTGCTGAAGGTGGCACTGGAAACCAACGAAATGAGGCCTCTCATTGCGGAAAAAGGTGTGAGCGGCATCTCTTTGTTTCTGTCCGATCATCCGGATATCCTGCTTCTCGATCTCGGCCTTCCTGATATCGACGGGATGGAGGTCCTGTCGCAGATCCGGGCGATCTCAAGTGTGCCGATCATCGTCGTTTCCGCCCGGGGTTCGGAAAAGGAGAAAGTGGAAGCTCTTGACCAGGGTGCCGACGATTATGTCACCAAGCCGTTCAATATCGGTGAGCTTATGGCCAGGATCCGGGTCTGTCTAAGAAAGACGAACCTGAGTGAAAAGCCTTCTTCCGTTTTTGAATGCAAGGACTTGAAGATCGATTTCGATGACTATAAGGCTTTTATCGGTGAAACGCCGATCCATTTCACACCGATCGAATTCAGGATCATGAAGCTCCTTGTCGACAACAAGGGGAAGGTGCTGACACACAAGTATATCCAGGATCAGGTGTGGGGCTATGACACGACAGATGATTATCAGTCTTTGCGGGTATATATGGCCAATCTTAGAAAGAAGATCGAAAAGGATACTTCAAAGCCGGAATACATCATCACCGAGGTCGGAGTAGGGTATCGTTTTGTGGAGAATTGATAAAAGGGTGTCTGTATTGATAAGAAGTGAGAAAAGCTGATTGGGTATTATGCTCTATCAGCTTTTTTATTGATTTTTTACTGAGATATTTGTTTCTTCTTTGCCCGTTTGTAATATCGGTACTAAGCCATGGATAAGGGGGCCACCGGATGATCAAGTACCGGTGGTGGATCCTGATGGGATAGTTTTATGTTGAGGGCGATAGGAAAAGCGTTATAATTTTATATAGATAGAAGGACTCGTACCGGTATCAGATAATGGAAGAACTTGTGAGGATTGGATCGATCAAAGCAAAGGTTTCTGCAGCAGACTGGAAGGACGCGGTGACAAAGGCCGGTTCTCTTCTTGTTGAAAGCGGGGACATAAAGAAAGAATATATCGATAATATGATCGCTTCCGTGGAAGAATACGGTCCATATATGGTCATCACTAAGGGCTTTGCGTTGGCACATGCGGCGCCATGTGAGGCAGTGATCAATGATTCCTTTTCACTGATCAATCTGGAGAAAGGTGTTGAATTCGGCAGTCCGAATGATCCGGTCGATGTGATCTTATGCATGGCATGTAAAGATAAGGAATCGCACATGGAAAACATGATGAAGATCGCTAAACGACTGATGGCTCCCGGAGCGGTACAGGCTTTGAGTGAATGTGAAGATGATGTGTCTCTATATAGATGTATAAACGGGGAAAATGAGGAGGTTTGAAATATGAAAGTACCTAAGATTCAATGTGTATGCGGTTTTGGCTGCGGATCTTCGCTGATGTTGAGGATGGCGATCGACGACATCCTTCGTAAGAAAGATCTTGAGGCTGATACATTCTGTGGCGATGTAGGCACCTGCCTTTCCAATCCCTGTGATGTGATCTTTATTTCCCGTGAACTGGCGGAAAGGATCGTTGACAGGGCGGATGTTCCGGTCATCATCATCGAAAACTTTATGGACAGTTCGGAAGTAGAGGAAAAGGTCACGGCCTATATGGCTTCTTTGGAATAGTTTTCAATTGGGGATAATAAGTACAAAAAGAAAGGAGGCTACTTATGTCGATTCTCAATTTCATTATCAATGAGATCTTTGGTCAGGGCTCCATCTTCCTTGCGTTAGTCGCAATGGTTGGCCTGATCCTGCAGAAGAAGTCCGCTTCGGAAGTCGTCAGAGGAACGATCATGACCGCTATTGGCTTCTTCGTACTTAATACCGGTACCGGACTTATCACCGGTAATTCCATCGATGGTATCATTACTGCGTTCAATACGCTGATGCCTGGAAGTGCTGCACCGGTTTCGACCGTCAATATCGGCGCAGAGTATGGCACTCAGATCGGTATCGTTATGATCCTGTCGTTTGCGATCAACCTTCTGGTTGCGCGTTTCACGAAATGGAAATCCGTATTCCTTACGGGACACATGTTGTACTGGTTCCCGTATGTCTTTATCGCTGCCGGTGTTGATGCCGGTCTGAAGGGTGCTACGCTGATCGGCCTTGCGGCTGTATTCACTGCCCTTTATATGATCGTTGCACCGAACCTGATGAGACCGTTAGTCAAGGATGTTACCGGTAAGGATGATTTCACGATCGGTCATCCGACGACGACTTTGTCTGTCATCGCCGGTCTGGTCGCACCGCTTGTCGGCGACAAGTCCAAGAGCTGCGAAGATCTGAAACTTCCGAAATCCTTAGGTTTCTTAAGAGAAGTCTCCATCACCGGCTCCATTGCCATCGCGATCGTTTACATCATCATGTATTTCGTCGTTGCAGCAAACGGTCTGAGCCCGGCTGAAGTATTTGGTTACACCGGAAGCTTCTTCTCTTACTGGTTCATTCATTCCGTATACTTCGGTGTCGGTGTCACTGTCATGTTGCAGGGCGTCCGTATGCTGATCGCGGAGATCGTTCCGGCGTTCAAGGGCGTTGCAGAAAAACTCGTTCCGGGTGCTATCCCGGCTCTGGATTGCCCGGTGCTGTTTGGCTACGGTCCGAATTCTCTGATCGTCGGTTTCATCGTTGCAGTCATCACTTCAACGATCACGATCCTGGTCACCAGAGGCATGTTCCCGACAGTTATCATTCCTTTGATCTTCACCTGCTTCTTTGAGAACGGCTGTGCCGCGATCATCGCAAACGCAAAGGGCGGTATCAGAGGCACGATCATTGCCTGTGCATTGAACGGTGTCATCATGGTATTGCTGGTAGGCTTCGGTGCTTACTTCTTCAACAACACCATTCAGTCTTGGATGCTGGTATACGGCGGACAGGACTTCTCACTGTTCGGTATCCTCGAAGGTCTTATCGCAAAGATCCTCGCATAGTTCAGGCAAGTACTGCTATAATAAAAATGTCCACCATGGTCCCATTTCAGGACCGAGGTGGACTTTTTCTTTGAATAAAAAAAGCGCTCCAATAAAACGGGGCGCTTATTCATAAATGTCTTTTCTATGGCCTATGTCGATGGCGACCACAATTATCTCTCCATCTCTTATCTCGACAATAAGTCTGTAGTCACCAATGCGGTATCTCCACCAGCCTTTATAGTTTCCTACTAATGGTTTACCGGAAAAGCGTGGGTCAGTTGTGTCAAGTAAGTTTGTTTTGATCCACTTCAATATACTTCTCTGTACGGCCGGGTCCAGCTTTTTAAAACTTCTGATATATGAGTCTGAGAAAACGAGGTTATAAATCTTCACTGTCTAAGCCAACCTCTTTCAGCATTTCCTCATAAGAATAGAGTTTGAGTGATCCGTTTTTCTTTGCCTTCTCATATTCAGCTACAGACAACAGATCAAAATTGTCTTCCAGCTTTTCCATAGCAAGTCTCTTTATGATTGAAGATAGACTACCATTGTAAAGCACGGCGCCGGACTCAAAGAATTCCTTTTCCTCGTCGTTTAGCCTGATTGTAACTGTTTTGCCCATGATTATCCTCCTATGAACACAATTGTATTCAACTTCATCTTAGATCATTACGAAATGTTTGTAAATAAAAACATTCCGTCTCAAACGGAATGTTTTTCAGAAAGGAGAGGTGACTCCTCTATTCGTCTTTCTTTGCGGCTTTTTCGATTTCAGCTTCCGCATTCTTCTTTACGGAATTGATGCCGTTCTTGCATGCGGACAAGGAATTGTAGCCTTCGGATCTGCCGATCGGTTTTGCGTTTGCGGCGATGAGCCTGAAGTAGCATTTGCCGTCTTTGCCTTCGTAGATCTCGAATTTCGGATTCTTTGCTTCTACGACTGTCTTGGCAGTCAGATCTACGACCGGTGCCTCAGGAGCATTCTTCATGACGCTTCTGATACCTTTGACGGCACCTTTTCTTGCAACGTACATCTGAGATGAAAGGATCGGTTCACCATTGCCGGCTAATAAATTGAAATGATACTTGCCGTTTTTAGCGACCTTGATTACATACTTACCCATAGTTTTCCTCCTGAATTATTATTATTGATAGTACCTATCGTTACTTTAATTTTAGAATGTATCGGTGCCTTTTTTCAAGATTTACGGGTATCTTTTGTGAATACAGGTACCGGAAAGAGAAGAAGTGTCAGGTATCCGTGAAGGGAAAAGGGTTTTGTATTAAAATGATGGTGTATGTTGAATGATACGATCTGTGCGATCTCGACTGCATTGAAAGAAGGAGCAATCTCTATCGTCAGGATGTCCGGTGACGATTCTTTCGATATCATAAAAAGGATATCGGATGTGAGGACGGTCCGTCCCAATACGATCGTCTACTCACACATCCGTAAGGATCAGGAGATCCTTGATGAAGTACTGATCTCCTTTTTTGAAAAGGGAAGATCCTATACGAAGGAGGACATGGTCGAGATCAACTGTCATGGTGGAGTCTATGTCACCCGAAGCATTCTGAATCTGCTTCTGGAAAACGGCTGTCGTCTTGCGGAACCGGGTGAGTTCACCAAGCGGGCATATCTGAATGGTCGTATTGATCTTTCCAAGGCTGACTCGGTCAACGATCTGATCAAGGCATCTTCCTCCCTGCAGGCTAGATCAGCTTTGCGGGGGATGAACGGTTCCGTTGAGAGACTGATCGAACCCCTGATGGACGAGATGCGGGATGTCATTTCGATGATCGAGGTCAATATCGATTATCCGGAATATGAAGATGAGGTCCAGATGAGCAATGAGGTGGTCGCTCCTTACGTGGAAAAGTGGATACACGAAGCGGAAGAGATGATCGATAAAGCGGAACGCTTCCGGGTGGTCCGGGACGGTCTGAAGACGGTCATCATCGGAAAGCCCAATGTAGGTAAATCTTCCTTGCTGAATGCGCTATTGGAAGAGGATAAGGCGATCGTGACCGATATTGCCGGTACGACCAGAGATCTGGTGGAAGGCAAGGTCAATCTCGGGAACGTGACGCTGGATCTGATCGATACAGCGGGTATTCGGGAAACGAGCGAACAGATCGAAAGGATCGGTATCGAGAAGACGTTGAAGGCACTCGATGAGGCGGATCTGATCATATTGGTGATCGATTCTTCGAATATCGATGAAGAAGACAGAAGACTGATGGAGACCTATAAGGACCGGAACATGGTCCTCGTCTACAACAAGTCCGATATTGAAAAGAAGGAAGGGATTGCCATTTCGGCTTTGAATAAAGATATCTCTTCTCTTACGAATTATCTCAATGAGAGATACAAGGATGACATTTCTCTGGTCGATGAGGATCTTCTCAATAACGAAAGACAGATCGCTTTGATGAAGCGATGTCTGAACGGATTGAAAGAACTAAAGGACAATATCGGGACCGTATCGACCGATATGCTTGTGACGGACATGGATGGCGCATACAGCTGTCTTTGTCAGATACTTGGAAAGGAATATCAGGAGGATCTGATCGATCACATGTTCAGGAACTTCTGTCTGGGAAAATGATGAACTGGCTGGATTCACACTGTCACATTAATGATGAAGCTTTTAAAGACGATCTGGATGAAGTACTTGCACGCATGGTGGAAAACGATGTGCTGGAGGCGATGATCATCTCTTCACATGTTGAAGATTTCGAGTATGCTTTGCGTATCGATTCCGATCAGATCGCTTTCAAGCGTTCACTCGGTGTCTATCCTGGAGATGTGAACGAAACGGATGAAAAGACTTTTGAACGTTTCAAGGAATTTTTTGCGGATGAACGCTGTCAGGCGATCGGCGAGATCGGTCTGGATTACCATTGGGACAAGGAAAACAAGGAAAGACAAAAAGGATTCTTCCTTTCGCAGATCGAGATCGCCAGGAAACTGGATAAGCCGATCATCGTACACAGCCGGGATGCGATCCAGGATACCTACGATATTCTGAAAGATGCGGGAGTACGTGGTGTGATGCATTGTTACTCGGATTCTCCGGAGATGGCAAGAGAGTTTGTAAAACTGGGTTTCTATATTTCGATCGCCGGTCCTGTGACATGGAAGAATGCCAGGGTACCGCTGGAGGTCGTGAAGGCCGTTCCGTTAGAGAGGTTGCTGATCGAGACGGATTGTCCCTATCTGACACCGGTCCCGAAAAGAGGACAACGGAATGAACCTTCCTATGTCGTTTATACGGGGAAAAAGATCGCTGAGCATCTCGGGATCGCCGAGGAAGCTTTCAAAAAGAGGATCAACGAAAATTATCACGAACTGTTTAGGTTATAATATTTGTACGGGGGAGTTATTCATTATGGAAATAGTATTCTTTGCAGCAATGTTCGTACTGCTGTCATATGTGACATACCGCAATTTTATCCTGATCGGACGCTACAGACACAACAAGGAATATATCGAGTGTTACGGAGATATGCTGGCGGATACGGAAGGTGCTTATGATCGGGTCTGCCGCTATATCGATAAAGAGAAATCTGAGGAATGCAAGAGCAAGGGACGGGTCCTGAAACTCTATCAGCAGCTCGACAGACCGGAGGACCCGATGGAGACTCTTCAGGGGATCGATCTCAAGGAAGTCTTTTACAACAAGGGCAAGTTCTCCAGACAGAAGATGATGATGAATTCCGATGTTTTCGTATGGCTTTACATGAATATGGCCAAGGCGAGAAAACTGTCAAAGTTCGATGTGCTCAACGGTCTTTATGAAAAGATCGTCGAACTCGATCAGTTGGAAAACAGAGTGGAGTTCCAGCTGGCAAAGGCGATCTATAACGCTTTGTGTGAAAAAGAGGACGCAGGCGTTGGTTTCCTTTCCGGACTTCTGGAAGGAAACTATGCCGGTTATGGATATGAGAAAAATCTGATTGGCTTATACAAACGTTTTGCTTCTTCCACGCTGGCCTATTCAGGTGAGCCGATGGAAGAGTATTTCAAAGAGGATCTGCATTCTTTTGCCGCGACAAAGATCGGCAAGAACTATATGAATGATCTGGAGATCTATGAGAAATATCTTCCGAAGACACAGACCGGCGATGAGGAGCCTTTGAAAGAAAACGAAGAAGGCAAATGAAGCTGATCGCAGGTCTGGGAAATCCGGGTATCGAATATGAAAAAACTCGTCATAATGCGGGTTTTTTACTCATTGACAGACTTTGTGACAAACTCGGTGTCCGCCTTGACAAAAACAAATGCAAGGCGCAATATGGTATCTACCGTCATAACGGGGAAAAGATCATCATTGCCAAGCCGCAGACCTATATGAACCTTTCCGGTCAGGCCGTATCTTCCCTGATGCGTTTCTATGATGTCGATGTGAAGGATCTGATCGTGGTTCATGACGATCTTGATCTGCCAGTCGGCAAGCTGCGTTTGAGAAGACAGGGTTCTTCCGGCGGGCAAAAGGGGATGGGAAGCATCATCGAACAGCTTGGCACATCGCAGATCAACCGCATCCGGATCGGTATCTCCAACGATAAGAGGATCGATACGAAGGATTATGTTTTGGGAAGATTTTCCAAAGAGGATGAAAAGATCCTTGATGAGGTCCTGGATAAGGGTGCGGAGGCTCTGATCTATGCCTTCGATCATGATTTTGATGTTGTGATGTCCAAATTTAACTGATGAAACATCTGGATATTCTTGAACATGTTGAAGATGTAGTGAATGATCGCGATCATTCTTTTTTAAGTTATTCTTCTCTTACCGAAGAGGCTCTGAAACTGGCAGTACTGGCCAGGGACGAAGACAGGCCTTTGATCATTGTCAAGGAGAACGCCTATCTCGCCAACCGTCTGCGGGATATCCTGGCTTCCTATTTTGAGGAGGAAGAGATGACAGCTTTTCTGCCCGAAGAATCTTTGCGGGCAGAGGAGATCGCTTCTTCATTTGAAAACCGGGCTGCCCGGCTAAACAGCATGTACAGGATGATCACTTCTAAAAGGCTGAAACTGATCCTGTGCTCTCCCTATGGCATGATCCGTCATCTTCCGTCGAAGGAAGTACTTGAAGAGAATATCCTTACGATACGGAAGGATGACATCCTTGATAAGGAAGAACTGATAAAGAAACTGATAAAACTGGGTTATGAAAAGACCAGTCATGTGGAAACACCGATGAGTTTCGCTTCCAGAGGCTTTGTCGTTGATATCTTTTCCGTCAATTACAATGTTCCGATCCGTATCGAGTTCTTCGATGATGTGATCGATTCGATCCGTTTCTTTGATCACGATACGCAGCGCACGATTGAGAAGACCGATGAAGTGAAGATCTGTTTCGCCAAGGATGTTTTCTTTTCTGATGAGGAGAAGGAATATCTGAGTGAAAAGATCGAGGCGGAAAGCGGGCAGATGGAGCTCGATCTGGAGTATCTGAAGAATGACAATTACCGTCAGTCACAGTATTTTTACTGCAGCTATTTCGAAAGAGCGCATCTGAAGGACTACTTTCCGGATGCGAAGATCTATCTGTCTGATGAAGATAAGATCGATGCGCATCTGAAACTGTTGTCGGATGAGACGTTTGCCTATATCCAGGAGATGCACGAAGAAAAAAGGCTTCCGCTGCGTTTTTATGTGTTTGCGGATCTGAAAAGAGAAGTTGCACAAAGAGACAGGATCAAGGGAATGCCTTTTGGTGAGGCTCCCAGGATCATGGAGATCGATTTCCCATATGGAACGACCGATTATATCGTCAATGTGCTGAAAAACGAGAAGAACCGTTACAAACTGGCGGTCCTCGACGACAAACATTGTGAGGAGATCATCAACTCCCTCATACGCATGGATATCCCGTATTCGATCTATACGGATACGCTTCATGAGGGGATCAATATCGCTTATGGGGACATCTATGGCGGTTTTTCGATCGACGAAAAGGATCTTTCGGTCTATACCGTAAAGGAACTGTTCAAGAAAAAACCGCATACCGGACGTTATGCCAACCGCTATGGTGAGGCAAGAGCTTTGAATTCTTACGAGGAACTCAAGCCAGGTGATTATGTCGTTCACGATCAGTATGGGATCGGACAGTACGTCGCGATCGAATCACGGGTCGTTAACGGTATCGAGTGTGATTATCTCAAGATCATATATAAGGGAAATGATGAGCTCCTTGTGCCGCTTTCCCAGTTTTCACTGGTACGCAAATACGTGTCCAAGGAAGGTGTGGTCCCCAAACTGCACAAGCTGGGTTCAAAGGAATGGTCCGAGACCAAGAGAAGAGTCGAGGAAAGTGTCAACGACATTGCGGCCAAACTGATCGAACTCTATGCGGCAAGGGATACCGATATCGGTTTCGCTTTTTCGAAGGATACGCCGATGCAGAAGGAGTTCGAGGATACCTTTGAATTCGAACTGACGGATGATCAGGTGCGGGCGATCGAAGAGGTCAAGGAAGATATGGAAAAGCCCAAACCGATGGACAGACTGCTTTGCGGCGATGTCGGTTTCGGCAAGACGGAAGTGGCGATAAGAGCGGCATTCAAGGCGGTCAACGACGACAAACAGGTCGCTTATCTTTGTCCGACAACGATCCTCTCTTTCCAGCATTTCGATACATTCAAGAGAAGGTTCAAGGATTTTCCGGTACGGGTGGAGATCCTGAACCGATATATTCCTGAAGATAAACAGAAGGCGATCTTAAGAGATCTGAAGGAAGGAAAGGTCGATATCCTGATTGGTACGCATAGGATCCTTTCCAAGGATATCGAATACAAGGACCTGGGTCTTCTGATCATCGATGAAGAACAGCGCTTTGGTGTGGAACATAAAGAGAAGATCAAACAGCTGAAGAATTCGATCGATGTCCTGTCTCTTTCCGCAACACCGATCCCCAGGACTTTACAGATGTCTTTGATCGGTATACGCGGTCTTTCGACCCTCGATACGCCGCCGCTGAACCGTTATCCGGTACAGACCTATGTCGTACATAAGAACGACAATCTGGTCGAAGAGGTCATCATGAGAGAGCTGGAAAGAGACGGACAGGTCTTCTATCTCTACAATAACGTGGAACTGATCTATTCCCTTGCGCGCAAGCTCAGACAACGGCTTCCCTATGCCCGGATCGGCGTCGCACACGGACAGATGGATAGGAAAGAGATCGAGGATATCATGTACCGTTTCTACAATAACGAGATCAATGTGCTGATCTGTACGACGATCATCGAGACGGGTCTGGATATTCCCAATGCCAATACGATCATCATTGAAGATGCGCAGAACTTCGGATTGTCGCAACTCTATCAGATCAAAGGCAGAGTGGGACGTTCCGACCGTATCGCTTATGCTTATCTGATGGTCCCGGAAAAGAAACAGCTTTCCGAGAATTCGAACAAGCGTCTGGAAGCGATCAAGGAATTCACTTCTCTGGGTTCCGGGTATAAGATCGCGATGCGTGACCTAACCATACGCGGTGCCGGCGATCTTTTGGGCGACAGACAGTCAGGTTTTATCGATAATGTCGGCCTCGATCTCTATCTGGCCATGTTGAACAAGGCGATCAAGACAGCAAAGGGAGAAGAAACGGAAGAAGAAAAGCCAAAGACCAACGTCAATATTCCGCTTTCGAGCTATATCCCGGATTCTTTTTCGGATAATGATTACGACAAGCTTTCCTTATATCATGAACTTTACGATATCGATTCCAAGGAAGGCCTTTTCGATTACTATCTGAAGATCACTGATGAATACGGAAAGTTGCCTAAACAGGTCGAAGCTCTTTTTGAGAAGAAGAAGCTGGAGCTTTTGTGCAATCTTGATCTGATCGACAAGGTATCGAATATGAAGGGGAAGTTCACGATCACCCTTTCCAAGGACTATTCCGATCGGATAGACGGACTCAAACTGTTTGAATATGTGAATTCTCTTTCCAAGGATATGAATATCGCATATCGGAATTCAAAACTCACAATCTCACTGGACAATCAGAAAGAAAACATCTCGAAAATGTTGAAACTGGTGGATGATTTGGATAAACTGGAGAAAAATGCGGATCGATAAGTACCTGAAAGTAGCCCGGATATTGAAAAGAAGGGAAGTCGGCAAGCAACTCGCTTTGAACGAGCGCCTTTTCATAAACGGAAAGCTTGCGAAGGCATCCAGCGAAGTCAAGGTGGGAGATGAGATCCTTATCATCTTCGGTCACCGTCAGATACGGATAAAAGTCCTGGAGGTCAGGGAATCGGCTTCCAAGGAACAGGCTTTTCAGATGTATGAGGTCCTGGAGGAGAAAAAAGAAGAATTCAAAGCGGAGTGATCCGCTTTTCTTTTTGTAAATATTGACACAGGGAAAAGAAGTGATAAAATATGTAGCGTGCTACATGTAGCATGCTACAAGTAGCACGCTACAGGAGGGACCGATCATGAAAAAAGAAAACAATATCGGCTTTCTGATCCACAGGATCTCCAACAGGATGAGGACGAACTTCGATGCGCAGATGAAGAAGTACGATCTGACTTATTCCCAGTCGCAGGTCCTGTTCCATTTGAAAAATAATGGGGGGTCGATGAGTCAGAGGCAGCTGCAGGACATGATGAAGGTATCGCATCCAACGATGGTGGGGCTCGTACAGAGACTGGAGGCAAACGATTTCGTAAGGACTTCTCTGGATGATAAGGACAGACGAAACAAGATCGTTTCTCTGTCGCAGCAGGCAGAGCTGTTCTCCAATGATGTGGAAGCTTCAAGGAAGAAGAACCGGAAGAAGATGCTGAAAGGCTTTGATGAGAAAGAAGAGGAAGAACTCTACCGTTTACTGGAAAGAGTCTATGAGAATATCAATGCTTAGAAAGGAATATGCGTATGATCAAGATACTGATCGATAAGATAGGTGAATACAGGAAGGAAACGATCCTGACACCGCTTTTTATGGTCGGAGAGGTGGCTTTGGAGACACTGATCCCGACGATCATGGCGATGCTGATCGATGAGATGACCGGAGAAAGTATGGAGCCGGTCATCCGATACGGAAGTATCCTGCTTGTACTGGCGCTGCTTTCTTTGACTTGCGGTGCTTTTTCTGCGAGATTCGGTGCGAAGGCTTCGACCGGTTTTGCGAAGAACCTGAGAAAGGATCTTTTCTACAAGGTCCAGGATTTCTCTTTTGAGGACATCGACAAGTTCTCTTCGTCTTCTCTGGTGACCAGGCTGACAAACGATGTTTCTCAGATCCAGATGGCTTTCCAGATGCTGATAAGGATGGCGGTCAGAACGCCTCTGATGCTGGTCTTCTCAGTCATCATGGCTTTCCGTATCAACCATCAGATGTCGATGATCTTTCTGGCGATCATTCCGGTATTGGGTATCGGACTTTATGTGATCTTCCAGACGGCACATCCGATCTTCAAGAGGATCTTCAAGAAATACGATGCCTTGAACAATTCTGTTCAGGAAAATGTCGCCGGTATCCGGGTGGTCAAATCCTTCGTAAGAGAGGATTATGAGATCGAAAAGTTCAATAAGGCTTCGGAAGAAGTGCGCAGCGATTTCACCAGGGCAGAGAGAGTGCTTGCCTTAAACAATCCTTTACAGATGCTTTGTATCAAGACGGCAAAGGAATTGATCTGTTACTTCGGTGCCGTGATCATCATTCAGTCGGCAGCGACGCAGCTGACGACCGGGCAGCTTTCTTCATTGATCAGTTACGGTGTACAGGTCTTAGTCTCGATGATGATGCTTTCGATGGTCTTCATCCAGATCTCTTTCTCGGCAGAGGCTGCAAGCAGGATCTGTGAAGTACTGACACATAAACCTTCTCTTGTTTCGCCGGAAAATGGCGTAAAGGAAGTGAAGGACGGTTCCATCGTTTTCGATAATGTGTCGTTCAGCTACGGTGCACATGCTAGCAGGGATGCGCTTTCCGATATCGATCTGGATATTGCTTCCGGACAGACGGTAGGTATATTGGGCTCGACCGGTTCTTCCAAGACGACTCTGATCCAACTGATCAGCCGTTTGTATGATGCAAGCAAGGGTACAGTATATGTAGGCGGTGTCGATGTTAGGAAATATGATCTGGTGACTTTGCGGGATGCCGTCTCGGTCGTCCTTCAGAAGAACATTCTTTTCTCCGGTACCATCAAGGACAATTTGCGCTGGGGCAATAAGGATGCCAGCGATGAGGAGATCGAAAGAGTATGCAGGCTGGCACAGGCGGATGAATTCATCCAGCAGATGCCGGATAAGTACGATACGATGCTGACACAGGGAGGTACCAATGTATCCGGTGGTCAGAAGCAGAGACTGTGTATCGCCAGAGCTTTGCTGAAGAAACCGAAGATCCTGATCCTGGATGATTCCACGAGTGCTGTCGATACCAGGACGGATGCCCTTATACGGCAAGCATTCAGGGAGGAGATCCCTGATACGACCAAGATCATCATCGCACAGCGTGTGTCTTCGATCGAAGATGCCGATCAGATCATCGTCCTCGATTCCGGAAAGATCGTCGAACGGGGCAACCATGAAGAACTTATGAAACTTGGCGGCATTTATGCCGAAATATATGAATCACAGACCAAAGGAAAGGAGGAAAACTGATGCCACCCAGAACAGGAAGATATGTCAGCGATAAGAAGATCGATATGAAGTCGCTTCTGCGCCTGCTTAAATATGTTTACAGGATCTACCATATGCGTCTGTTTGTCGTACTGGTATGTATCATTGTTTCCGCTGTTTCCAATGTTATCGTCAATTCCTATATGGCGAGACTGATCGATTCGGTCATCGTTCCCGGTATTTCAAGCGGTCTGGCTTCAGTCTATGTTTCCCTGATGAAGATCATCATGACGATGGCTTTCATCGATGTACTGGGTGTACTTGGAGCTTCGATCTATCCACAGATCATGGCGGTGGTCGGACAGGGTACGATCAAGCATCTGCGTGATGACATGTTTGACAACATGGAGACGCTTCCGATCCGTTTCTTTGATTCCCATACCCACGGCGAGATCATGTCGACCTACACCAACGATGTCGATACGATCCGTATGCTGGTAGGTCAGAGCATCCCACAACTGATCCAGTCGGTCATGTCGATCTCTGTCATGATCATAACGATGCTGAACTATTCCATCTGGCTTTCGCTGGTCGTTGCAGCAGTGATCTATCTGATGTTTACGATCACAAAGAAGTTTGGTGGAAAGAGTGCACGCTACATGAAGGCACAGCAGATGTCGCTGGCCAAGGAAGAGGGCTTCATTGAGGAAATGATGGAGGGCATGAAGGTCGTGAAGGTCTTCAACCACGAAGAGCAGGCAAAGATCGATTTTGATAGAGTTAATGAACAGCTTTTCAATGATTCCAATATGGCCAATTCGACTGCCAACATGCTGATGCCGATATTGGGCAATGTCGGCAATATCATGTATGTCCTTCTGGCGATCGTTGGCGGATTGCTGGTAGTTGCCAATGTGAGGAATCTTACACTTACCGGCTTTTCTCCGATCTCGATCGGCGTGATCATCTCTTTCCTGGCTCTTTCGAGGCAGCTCTCGCAGACGGTATCGCAGATATCGATGCAAGTCTCGACGGTCGCAATGGCATTGGCAGGTTCCGACAGGGTGTTCGCTTTGATCGATGAAAAGAGCGAAGAAGATGAGGGATATGTCATGCTGGTAAATGCCTATAAGGATGAAAACGGTGAGATTCATGAATGTGAGGAGAAGACCGGTCTTTGGGCCTGGAAGCATTACCATGCGCAATCCGATCATTCGACGACTTATGTTGAACTCAAGGGCGATATTCAGATGGTCGATGTGGATTTCGCTTATGAACCGGACAAACAGGTCCTTTACGATATCTCGCTTTATGCGCATCCGGGCCAGAAGATCGCTTTTGTCGGTGCAACAGGTGCCGGCAAGACGACGATCACCAATCTGATCAACCGTTTCTATGATATTCCGGATGGAAAGATCCGTTACGATGGCATCAATATCAACAAGATAAAGAAGCCTGATCTTAGAAGATCGCTGGGTATGGTCCTTCAGGATGTCAATCTGTTTACCGGTACGGTAATGGACAACATCCGGTATGGAAAACTGGATGCGAGCGATGAAGAATGTATTGCGGCTGCCAAACTGGCCAACGCCGATGATTTCATACGGCGTCTGCCTGATGGTTACGATACGATGCTGACAGGAAACGGTTCACAGCTTTCCCAAGGCCAAAGGCAGCTCATTTCGATCGCCAGGGCAGCGGTCGCTGATCCGCCGGTCATGATCCTGGATGAGGCAACATCTTCCATCGATACCAGGACGGAAGCTCTGGTTCAGAAGGGAATGGATAATCTCATGAAGGGCAGAACAGTATTCGTTATTGCCCACAGGCTTTCGACCGTACGTAATTCCGATGCCATCATGGTGCTCGATCATGGGCGGATCATTGAAAGAGGCACGCATGACCAGCTTCTGGATATGAAAGGAACTTACTATCAGCTCTATACCGGAGCGTTTGAACTGGAATGATCGTTCAGAGTCATCCTTAAGGGTGACTCTTTTCCTTTTTGCATAAAAACGTTTTGCTATATATAATGATGATATGGCGAAAAAAGGCAAGAAAAAGAAAAACAGCATCATCTCCAAACTGGTCTCCATCGTCCTGATCGTTGCGGCGATCGCCATTTTGACCGGTGTTCTGGAGAAAATATATAAGATGTTTACGCTGCAGCAGCAGGCCAAAGTGGTGGAAGCGGAGCTGGAGGCTTTGCGTGATGAGAACGCTTCCCTGACTTCTACGAAGGAAAAACTGGAAGATCCCGATTATGTTCAGACTTATGCCCGGGGAGAATATATGTTCTCGAAGGGGGATGAAAAGGTCTTCTACCTGCCCGGCGATTAGTATTTACCGAGATCATTATTCCGAAACAGCCATGAAAATGGCTGTTTTTTTTCATTTGGGGATAGGATTTCTCCTATTTCGTACAAATAATGTTACGGAGGTGAATAAGATGATCATTGCTACCGCGACACAGATGAAGAACGGTTTCGGAAAGTATCTGTCTCTGACTTTAAAGAATGGGGAGATCTATATCGAGAAACACGGAAAGATCATGGCGAAGATGATCGCGATAAACGATTCCAGAACTTATCTTTCCGATGAGCTCAAGGAAACAAGAAGGAGAAAGGGATGAAGGTCCTGTTTGCCCGCGACGTCCTGGAGAAGGTGACAAAGGGAGATCAGAAAAACAGAGATATCTTCGTTTTACTGAATCATTGTCAGGACGGACTGATCAAGGGCTATGCATGTACGTATTGTTTCCCTATAATGGCGGAAGAACTGGACAATCCGGAACTGTATGAAGTCATGTCCATATTTTCGATCCTTCTCGATCTGATCGATGTGCGCCGATATGAGATCCGCTGTGCCTTGAAAAAGAAAGTATTCGAAGCGGCATTGAACCAGACCGTTGCCGGAAGACATCGTCTCGATTGTATCGTTACAGAAAACAAAAAGGATTATACTGATAGTACAATAAAGGTGTATGATCCCGGGACGCTTAGAAGGGAGCTCGAATATGGAAAAACAGATCAAGAGACAGGAGATGTATAATGGAAAGGTGATCCATGTCGTCAGAGATGAGGTGGCTTTGGATGATGGCGGGACGGCCATCAGAGAAGT
>CADBND010000032.1 GCA_902795875.1 uncultured Erysipelotrichaceae bacterium | reverse complement strand
TTCGGATAGGAAGGAGAAGGGATCATGACCTCATCGCCCTTATCGATAAAAGGAAGAAGCGCAAAATACAGACCGCTGTCGGAACCCGGTGTGATCAGGATGTTTCTTTGCGGATCCACCTTCAGCCCGTTTTTTTCCCAAAGTTTTTTCGCAAGCACGACCTTGAGATCGGGATCACCGATCGGAGCAGTATAATGTCCAGCGATATCGGAATCGATCGCCTCATGCAAAGCCTTCTTCACATGTTCCGGCAAAGACGCATCCGGCATGAACGGATCCGCCCAGCCCATCAGGGCAATGCCCTGTTTTTCCATCTCATGATAAGCAGAACCCACATCTGCCTTCTCGACCTCACCGAACAAGCCGCCTTTCGCTTTCGCAAAAGAAGGGATCATCTTATCTCTGATATTCATATTCATCTGCTCCATCTATATACAACACGACATCGTCAGACCAGTCATCTTTCACGATCTCCAGCTTTCCATCTTCCCACTTCGCATCGTAACTGCACGCATCTCTTCTTATCCAGAAATCCCCATAGGAGACATAATCCGTAAGCATCACACCCTTCGACTTCACATAGTCCACCATCTTCGGATAGATCGCAGCGGCGTAGAGTCCGAAATATTGCGGATGACAGAAAAACAGTAAGGGACGATCCAGTTCCAGTTTCCGGTCGATCAGCCGGATATAGGCAGTCAATATCTCCTCAGCATTTGGCATCGGAAGAGACTGTTCCTTATTCTTCAGCATCCAGCGGCAGACATTGAAACCATCACAAGGTATCTGTAAAGGAGCCTCTTGTACTCCCTCACGATATGGAAAATAAGGATGATCATCCACCGCAAAACCGAAATCCCGTGAATGTCTGTAACCCATATCCTTCAAAGCCTTGCCCAGATCTGCACAATACATGCCTCTGGGAGCTGCATAGCTCTTCACATACTCCACACCCAGATCCTTCATCCAGGCATCGAATTTTTCCAGGTCCTTCTTATTTTCATCATAGCCGTCTTTCCCGTTATGGATATAGCCATGGGACGCAACGATATTGTTTTCTTCGATCTTCTTGAGTTTATTATAGATATCCGGATCATCATGACACAATTGCCAGTTGATATAGAACACGAACTTCGTATCCGTCTTTTTTGAAACAGTGACCAGATCCTCGACCCCCTTTGTCAGTAAGCCATCCCCGTCGATACTGTAGGCAAAGACGTTTCTTGCCCCATCGGGATAATAAGCCAGAGACAGATAAGGAAGACCTGCCATATTCATCGCTTCTTTTAAGATATTGCGTAAAGCGGCTGAGACCCCCGCCTTATCGATCGAAGAGATCCTTTCATCAAAATCCAGGACATCACTGGTATTTCGAAGATCGTCCCCCTCACAGGTCAACAAAGAAGAAAAATCAACACCCGTATAGATGATGGTACCCTTGCCCAGTTTCTTATACAGAAAGACGGGATAGAAACCCGGACGCAGCCCGTCCTTGATGCTGCGGTTTTCATGAAGGGTCACTTCTCCCTTTCCCGGTCCGGTAAATACGCAGATCATACTGCAGATCCTTGTCTTTCCCTGGCCAAGATCGGAAAGATCGACATGCTCTACATTTGCCCGGCACTTGAAACCGCTGTCGAAAGAAAAGGTATTGCCTCCCGCACCGGAAACAAAAGCGATCCCGCCATCCTTCACATAATCGTATGCCCAGTCCGGAAAGACTCCTTCAAAACACGTTACCGGCAAGTCACTTCTTTCCTCACCGATCTCGTATAGCGTCTTTTCCTGACGCAGCAGCTGTTCAAAACCGC
Organism: uncultured Erysipelotrichaceae bacterium; assembly: GCA_902795875.1. Lineage (GTDB taxonomy): Bacteria > Bacillota_I > Bacilli_A > Erysipelotrichales > Erysipelotrichaceae > Colivicinus. The sequence goes on along the minus strand of CADBND010000032.1, from coordinate 231 downwards.
CGCTGTAAGGAAGTCCGGACTTCCTGTATATCAAAAAAGCAGGTCTCATGATTCCTCCTTCTTTTTAAAAGCGTTGTACAGATAAGACAGAGAATTGGTCAGACTGAACGCCGCACCGATGTATCCCTTGATCGCAAAATTATAGACCGTCCAGCAGGCGGACGAGAAGGAACAGGCCAGACGGATCTGCTTCGTCGTCGCCTTCCTGCTTAAGATGAACAGGGATTGCGA
>CADBND010000031.1 GCA_902795875.1 uncultured Erysipelotrichaceae bacterium | reverse complement strand
GGTCATGGTTTTGAAGGAGAAAACAACAGGAGGTCCATTTCACTGGAACTTGATTTCCTGAAAAAGAATTGCTGAATCCCTTGATCAGCGGCTGTTTTCAGAAGATCTTCTACAACTTGAACAATGACAAGCTCATTGAGTCCCTGGAGGAATATTTAAAGGATAATCCGCTCTAGGAGATAAGAACTGACTAAAACAAAAGTCGTTACGGAATGTTTCGTGACGACTTTTTAATAGACTTTTGTCGGCATATTTATTGAAGCAACAGCAGCGACAGAACTTTGAACAGCAGATAGAAAACGTGGATGATAAAGATACTGAAACAGATCAGACAGATCGTATAGAAGCGTCCGTTTTTCGCTTTGTTCCAGATGAGCTGCAGCAGCGGGTTGCCATAGGGATCACGCAGGAACATGAAGTTCTTATCGAATATCGAATCGATCAGATACATGATCCCGACCAGGACCAGGATCTTGGCGATGGATGCCAGAACACTCGGATAATCGAGCGGGATCTCGTTGGCGATAAAGCGGGCAACGATGTAGGCGATCATCGCTCCGTGATAGAAGAACTGGTGGATCGTATAGAAGTTCCAGAAAGGAAGCGTAGAGGTCGTCGGAAAAAGGATGGCCATGATGGCTGCCGGAAGAAAGAGGATCAGCAGCATCTGTAAGAAGAAGGAGTTGTTGTACCAGATCGAATCCAGAAAGATGAAATAGGCACCGAAGCTGCAGATCTCAAGAGGAAGATAATCAGACAGCCTGACATCGGAGCGGGCCAGGATGAACATCTTTATGACGTCGCTGAGGATCAGGACCGTACTGAGCGATCTTAAAAGAATCACACGCAAAGACAGGTCCGCGTTTTTGTATGATACGGAATAGACGACCACGAAAAGGACGGTAAAGGAAAGCCATACAAAATGACCAGTTTTGAATTGTCTGTAGCCTAAGCCGTCCGGGATATTGTCTTTATGTGTCCAGAAATACTCCATATCTTCTATCTTTATTCTATATGCCTTGATGAGGAAAGTATATATTTTGATTATAAGGCGTGCAGGAATGCGTATGTCTTTTGCGGCAAAATAACCTCACTTTATCTCCTCTATGATTTATACGATAAAAGTGAGTGAAAAGCTTATTGCCTTTGCTGTTTCGTTAATACAAAACAAAGGCCGGAGGATATTTCGAAAGTCCTTCGGCCTTTTAAATGCTTCTGATAAGAAAAACAGGTATTGAACCTGTTTTCTTAAAGGAAGATATCTCAGGCAGCTTCTGTTTGGAACTGCTGCTCGTATTCGTTGTCTTTTTCCTTTTTGTTTCTGGTGATGATCGCCAGGACGATGTTGGTGATGGCGATGATGATCATCAGGAGCGTGTATCTGTCGATCAGAGTCATCGGATTTCTCATGTCTTCTGTCAGGATGAAGAAGATGATGGATACGATGGCGGGGATCAGTCCTAAGAATTTGGATCTTCTTCTGCTTTCTTCGTCTTCCTCTTCCTCGTTTGCTTCCGTTTCTACGATTTGTGCTTTGTTGAGTTCGTCTTCGTTTTCTTCTTCTTTGTTGTTTCTGAAGAATGTTACGATCATGCCCAGAGCGGTGAGAGCTGTGACGATGACGGATAAGAGGTTGACCAGAGCCCAATGGTTGATCTCAACTGCGATCTCATCAGATCCGGCTAAGGGAGCTGTTTCATCGTTGATCTCGATGGTCTCTTCGATCTGAGGAAGAGCTGCTTCCACTTCGATCTCTTCTTTTACTTCAGGTGCTGCTGCCGGAGCTGCTGCTTCTGCGATGATGGTAGCGACAGTTACTGTTTCGACCGGAGCTGCTGCAGGTGTTTCTTCCTCGGCGATCTCTACTGCTTCTTCAACTTCGGGTTCTGCCTGCGGTGTGACCGTTTCCGGAATGACGACTTCGATGATCTCTTCTTCGACCGGAGCCGGTTCTTTTTCATCGATGACCGGGACGATCTCTTCTTTTTCAGGTTCGCTCAGAAGTTCCATCTTTTCGAGCTTGGCTGCTTCCGTCGGGACTTCCATGTAGTCAGCTTCGTATTTCTCGGTGTAGGCAGCTTCAGGTCCTCTTCTGTAGAAGTTGTAGGTGTACATCGAGAACATGTCTACCGGAGCTCGTCTGTCTGTGGTTCCCTGATCGTAGGATGCGATCTGTGAAGAACCTTTGAACCATTCGTAATTGGAGTTGACAGCTGTGGATGAGAACATCGAGAGAGAAGGGTACCAGAATCCGTTTACGTAACCGTCGAGGTACTTGTAGAAGGAGCTGTTTCCGGACTTCATCGTGTCTGCTTCGCTTATCGTCTGGATCGTATCGTTCTTGTCGATCTCGATCGTTTCCCATTCTGCCAGGACGGTGTGGCTTCTGATGTCTTCGTTGTTCAGCAGATCTTCAAGATCGTAAGGCATGTAACCGTCGTATGTGCAGTCCTCATCGAAGAAGAAGTGGATGTTCATGACTTTTACTTTTTCGCCTGATTTTTCTTCTGCTTCGGTATAGATGATGGTCTTGGCTTCGTTGGGATCTTCAAGTGTCACTTCGTAGCTGTCCGGGAGTTCATTGACGTCAGTCGTCTTGGTTGCCGGTCCGCTGTTTTCGTGCGCTTCGATCTTTGCCTGTGCGTTTTCGTATGCCTGGATGAGTTTTTCGTTTTCTGCAACCTTGGCATCTTCTGCGGCGTTGTGTTCTTCTGCTGCGGCTACTTCCTGTTCGAATTCCAGCTGCTTGGCTTCGTTGTATTCGTCGACCTGGCTGTTGTACTCTTCGATCAGTTCGTTTGCTTCAGCGACACTTAAGCCTTCCGTGTTTGGCTGGCTCGGAGCTTCCGTTGCTTCGATCACGACCTCCGTCTGGTTCTCTTCGAGGATAAGCTCTTCAGTGCTTGTCTCTTCAGAGTCCGTCTGTGCCGGGATATCTTCTTCAGCATATAATCTGCTTACACTGAAGTTGAATCCGACGATGGCGATGATGATCATGATCAGTAACTTAGTGATGAGATTTGCTTTCGTGTTTTTCATGTTTTGTTCCTCCTTTTGAAATGTCTTCCTTTTATGGCTTCATTCTATAAGGAGGTCACAATAAAAAAAAAAAAAAAAAAAGTGTATTGAACGGTATTTTGATATAATTTTTATATTTTTTTGTCAAAAATAGCGAAATTTAAAGGAAAATCGGCACAAATCATATATTTTTTTGAGAAAAACAGGGATCATTGAACCAAAAACAGAGAAAAACGTAAGAAATCTCTATCCTTATATAATATAGGGCTTCTGATCCTGCACCTGCAGATGTCCAAGTGAGGTGGATATCTGCCTGACGGATGGAAAGAAAGCGAAAAGAAAATAAACAATTGAGTATATAAAAGAAGATCGATTGCTGCAGGGAATGCAAAGCAGAAAGATCTTCTTTTTAATTGTGTTGATCTGCGAAGAAACTTACGCGGAAAATTGAGATAGTTTTTCTCTCAGAAGTTTCTTGAATCTTTCCGGTTCATCGTTCATGGGGTTGTGTCCTGACTGATCGAACCAGATCAGTTCCTTGTAGGGTGCTTCGATCTGGGTGAACCAGTCTTCCACCAGCTGCGCCGGTGTATTCATATCCAGCCTTCCGTCAAAGACCAGGAAGGGAACTTCAAATTTTGTGTATTTCGTCAGGTCTTCACAGCCGATCTCAGCCCACATGGCTTTCAGGACTTTCTTGTATCCTAACGCAACGCCCGCAAAATCGGAAATACTGTATTCACCGGAGAGGATCATCGGTTTGATGATCGCATCCATGTAGCTTCTTTCTTTTTCCGATTTGGAATAGCCGCCGTATTTCATCATCAGATTTCGCTGTACCATCATTCCGTCGAATCCGCCTTTGTATTGTCCTTTGACAGGAGGCCCGACTTTTTCCAGTTTTGATACAGCGTCTTCATCGCCGGCTGCCTTTGCGGCATCGAGGGTGTACTGGTAAGAGATGGCTTCGTTTTTCTCACCGTTGACGAACTGCCCGAATCCGACATAGGCGGCGATGTGTTCCGGATGTGCATAGGCAAGTCTTGTTCCCAGAAGGCTTCCCCAGCTGCCACCGATGATGAAGATCTTTTCCTTATTGAATTGTTCACAAAGATATTCGACGACTGCTTCCGCATCCGCAACCAGCTGACCGATCGTAAGGGTATCGGTGCTGACACCTGAATAGGATCCCCCTGTTCCTCTCTGGTCCCAGGTTGCGATGGTGAAGGTATCGAGAAGATCTTTGTGTTCCGTCATGACCCCGTGCCGGTTTACGACACCGGGTCCTCCGTGCAGAAAGAGAAGTACCGGAAGGGAATCGTCGTTACTGACGACGTGGATCTTCTGCATCACGCCGTTGACAAGTATTATTTTCTTGATGTCCGTTGTCATGTTTGACCTCCGAATGATATGTATGGTTAAATCCTTATATTATTTTATAAGATTACATATTATATAAGGATACAAGTTGACTGGTATATTAATTAGAAAAGGGCTGATCAGCAGCCCCTGAAATGATCGAATATTAGATCCTATGCGTTATTCGGCAAAGAATCCCAGACACCTTCAAGATAGTCGGTGAAGGTCTTCCAGGAGCCCGGATACTGTTTCTGGAAGAGCTCTAATACGGCGTTCCAGTCGAGGCCGCTGCTTTTCATCAGGATGCCGATCGCCCGTAAGGTTTCTTTGTCCTGGTCGTTCAGTTCATCTCCGGCACCGGATACTTTCGATAATAAATCATCAGGTAATGTTTTTAAATCGCTCATAATTTTCTCCTTTTTCGTTTCGATAGGAAACGGTATCTGATTATAGATCCATATAATTTAACATCATTTTAACATGAAGGCTTTGTGAAAGAGGAAACGATACATCGTCTTCTTCCAACTAAGAGATATGAAAACAAATCGATAAAGACACGCGGTATAATAATAAAAAATGTATCAATAGATAAGGGGGGGTCGAAAATGCTGCTTGTGATCATTGCACTGATCGTTTCTTTTGTGCCTTCGCTTTTACTTTTCCTGTTCCTTCTGAATAACAGAAAAGACGACGAAGAATACCGCAAGAACTGTATTTCATTGCTTGGGAAGGGCTTTCTGATCTGTATGATCACCTTCGGGCTGGATCTGCTTCTGAAGATCCCCTGGAATATGATCGGGATCGGTAAGAAGAACCCGTGGATCGATCGGCTTTTCACCTGCTTCGTGATCAATGCAACGGTGGAAGAAATCAGTAAGTTTCTGACGGCAAGAAAGGTGATCTATAAGAATCCTGCGAAAACCTCAAAGCTTGAGATCATGACTTATATGATCATCGCGGCGATCGCATTTGGGCTGTTTGAAGATATCGTCTATGTCTTTTCTACGAACATCGGTCAGATCATCGTCCGCGGTATCCTGATGGGACATGTCCCTTATCAGATGTTTATGGGTGAGTTCTATAGCCGGAGCATCGTTGAGAAGAAGCCGTATCTGAAGGTTCTTGCGTTCGTAATTCCGATACTGTTTCATGGAACCTATAACTTCCTGCTGACGGAAGGACTTCCGGATTGGGCAGCTGCTGTGGTGTTCGTGGAACTGATCATCGAGATCATCTATATGGTCCGTACGATCATCCTCTTACGTAAGAAAAAGGACGATCCCGAATACAACAGGCCGATCCTGCAGGGCGAATAGAAAGAAAAGGGACGTGGGAGAGATCACGTCCTTTATATAGTTTGCTTATGAAGATACAGACGGATCCTTCGAAGACCGAAACAGTCTCAAGAGAGAGCGATCCCGCAAACGTTTACGGGGCAATGAGAAGCATCGATGATCATTGAAATGCTTCTTTGACCTGGTTTAAGAAACGTTCGACGATCGGTGTGAAGGTCTGGTATTTGTTGTAGATGAGATACTGTCGGATCTGAAGGACAGGTTCGAACGGGCGGAAACACAGTCCGGAGTCCGGGGAAGTGTCGATCAGGTGGTCGACGGTAAGAAGATAGCCAAGCCCTTCCTTGGCAAACAGGGAACCGTTATAGGAGAGGCGGAAGGAACCTTCAAAGATATAATTCGCAAAGGATTCCTTTGCCCAGGGTCCGATGTCGTTTTTCCAGGATTGTTCGGAACAGAATAAGGGAAGGCCTGTCAGATCGGCAGGTCTGATCTTTTCTTTTTGCGCAAGCGGTACATCGTTTCTCATCACCACGCCGAAGGTGTCGGCTTGCGGAAGAGTGAGATAGTTATATTTGCGGCTATCCGGTGTCTCACAGATGAGTGCGAAATCCAGAAGACCTTTGTCGAGTTTTTCGGTGACCTGTTCGGTATCGCCGCTGCTGACATGGTAACGAATGCCCGGATATTTCTCTTTGAACAGAGCGATCTGTCTTGCCAGATGAATGACCTGATAAGATTCTGCCAGTCCGAAGTAGATATCGCCGCTTTGGATGTCGTCAAGGAAGAGGAATTCCTGTTCAATCTTATCGGCCATGTGGACGAGGTCTTCCGCCCGGTTTCGCAATAAGATACCTTCTTCCGTCAGTTCGATCGAAAAACTGTGTCGCAGGAACAGTTTCTTTCCCAGTTCTTCTTCCAGCAGACGGATGCTTCGTGACAGGGCAGGCTGGCTGATATGCAAGACTTCAGCAGCTTTGGACATATTTTCTTCTCTGGCGACAGCCAGGAAATAGCGCAGGGTACGGATCTCCATGGATGACCTCCTGATATAATAAAAAATTATATCATGATATCAAAAATAACTATTCGATATCTCTTTTTTCTGTTGTTATCATGAAGATGCAGGAAGAAAACAAGGCATATGAATGATTTGAAAGAGATCCTTCTGGATGCAGGCTGTGATGAAACTGCGATTCAGGCACTGCAGAACCTGCAGGGAAAAGAACTGGTGAAAGAACTGAAGAAAAAGCGCTGTCTGCAGCTGGAAAAGCTGCATGAGGAACAGCGTAAGATCGATCGGCTGGATGATCTGATCAGAAAGGAAGAGGGAAGAAAATGATCAAAAAAGAAGAATTGAAACTTGTCGAAGTATGGGATAAGACGTTTGAAAAAAGTGAGAAGGTCGAGCACTGTAAGGTGACGTTCCCCAACCGTTATGGCATCACACTGGCGGCTGACATGTATGTACCCAAAGGTATTCAGGGAAAGCTTCCGGCGATCGCTGTCAACGGTCCGTTTGGTGCTGTGAAGGAACAGTGCTCCGGTCTGTATGCGCAGACGATGGCGGAAAAAGGTTACCTGACGATCGCTTTTGATCCGTCGTTTACCGGTGAAAGCGGAGGCAATGTCCGCTTCATGGCTTCTCCGGATATCAATACCGAGGATTTCATGGCTGCCGTGGATTTCCTGTCTTTGAATGAGAGGGTCGATCCGGAAAGGATCGGTATCATCGGCATCTGCGGCTGGGGTGGCATGGCACTCAATGCAGCAGCTTTGGATACTCGTATCAAGGCGACAGTTGCTTCTACGATGTATGATATGACCAGAGTCAATGCGAAGGGTTATTTTGATGCGGATGACAGTGAAGAAAAGCGTTACGAACAAAGAAAGGCACTTTGTGCACAGCGTCTGGAAGATCTGCGGAATGGGGAATACAAGCTTGGCGGCGGAGTCGTCGATCCGCTTCCTGAGGATGCGCCGTTCTTTGTGAAAGACTATTATGATTACTATAAGACCAAAAGAGGCTATCATGAACGTTCATTGAATTCCAACGGTGGTTGGAACGTCATCGGCTGTGAGTCTTTCATGAATCAGCCGATCCTGAAATATTCCAACGAGATCCGAAGTGCCGTCCTGATCATGCATGGCGAAAAGGCTCATTCCTGTTATTTCTCAAAGGATGCGTATGCAGATATGATCAAAGGAAATAAATATGTCGACAACAAGGAACTGCTGATTATTCCGGATGCCGTGCATACCGATCTGTATGACGGCGGAGATCACAACTATATCCCGTTCGATAAGCTGGATGATTTCCTTAAGGAATATCTGAAATAGAAAAAAGGTACAGGTCACTCCTGTACCTGTTTCAAAGGAGAATATATGAAGATCACGGTCCTGAATGGTTCCCCCTGGCTCAACGGGGATACGGCGAAGATGATAAAACAGTTTAAAGAAACGGCAGAAGGATGCGGCCATGAGGTCGGTATCTTCGATGTCTGTCATATGAATATAAAAGGCTGCCTTGCTTGCGAGTATTGTCACGAGAGAAACAAAGGTGTCTGTATTCAGAAGGATGACATGGAAAAGATCTATGAGGCTTTGAAGAAGACGGAGATGCTGATACTGGCTTCACCGATCTACTATCACAACCTGTCCGGTCAGCTCAAATGTGTTATCGACCGGTTCTACTCTATCCTGTATCCGGAGGCACCGGAGTGCCTGAAGAAGACAGCCATGTTTTTAAGTTCCGGTGATCCGCAGATGTATGATGGCGCAAGATTCTCTTATGAAGGAGACTTCCTGGGTTATCTTTCTTTACAGGACTGCGGCATCTTTACCAATCATGATGAAGATGTATACAAAAAGATCGAAGCGATGGCTAAGGAACTTTGAGAGATGAAGAAGTTCACTGTTGGGTTCTTTTTGTTTCTTCTGCTGCTGAGTTTATCAGCATGTGTGAAGGAAACAGGTGGCGGGAAAGAAACGAAGATATGAGACAGGATACAGAAGAGGTCGGCACCTTTGATCTTCAGAGGAAAACGGTAATGCTCAATAGCGGCTATGAGATGCCTATTATCGGTTTGGGAACATGGACTTTATCCAACGAAGAAGCGGAAGTGTCGGTCTATGCGGCGCTTCAGGCAGGCATGCGGCTGATCGATACAGCCCGTTATTACCGATGTGAGAAAGGAGTCGGTGCCGGGATAAGAAAAGCGATCGAAGAAGGGATCGTCAAAAGAGAGGGCGTTTTTGTGACTTCCAAGATCATGCCTTCCGATTACGATAATGCGGCAGGAGGGATTGAGGATTCTTTGAAGGATCTGGGCCTTGACTATATCGATCTTATGCTGATCCATCAGCCCGGTTTTAACGATGAAGCTGTCTATAAGGCGATGGAAGATGCGGTAGAGGAAGGAAAGGTCAGATCGATAGGGATCTCCAACTATTACACGCCGGAGGCATTGGAAGAGGTTCTGTCTTATGCCCGGATCACACCTTCGGTGATACAGAATGAGAATCATTTGTATTATCAGAATCAGGAATTGAAAGACTATGCGCAGAAGTATGGGATCGTGATTGAATCCTGGTATCCTTTTGGCGGGAGAGGACATACAGCAGAGCATTTCGGAAACGAGGTCATTATGAAGATTGCAGAAGAACACGGTAAGACGCCGGCACAGGTCATTCTTCGCTGGCATCTGCAGGGAGGCTATGTCGCCATACCCGGGTCAAAGGATCCTGACCACATCAGAGAGAATTCCGATATATTCGATTTTAAATTGAGTGCAGAAGAGATGAAGGCGATCTATGATCTTGACAGGCAGGAACGCTACGAGAACTGGTAGGTCTGTTATAGACAGAAGAATACAAAGACCGTATGCTTGCAAAGGGCAGACGGTTTTTTATTCGGAACGCAAGGCGATGAGCGTTAAGAAGATCAGGTGGGATCTTTCAGATCCCGGAAGCCTAAAAGATCAGATCAGCTTTGGCTGATTTTTCAATAGACAGCAGTGATCTTCATGAAGAGGTACTCGGAATTGAAGTATAATGAAATTAATATGAAAAAAAAGATCATGGATAAATTGAACAAGGACGGTATCGAGAAAGACAGACAGATCGTCAAGGGCTGTGCTTGTGCGGCCATTCTGTCTCTGCTGCTGGTGATAGGAATCTCTTTGCTTCTGAGGTATGGCATCAGTTTGTATACGGAAAGCAATTATGACGATCAGAAGAACCTTACCGGATCGATCGTCGAGACATATAAGAAGCTCATTGAAAACGAGGATACCGTAAGAAACAATTATTATACAAGCTTGGAAAACAATGCGCAGATGCATGTGGAAATCTTGCGTTGTTTTGTGGATGGAGAGGAATACAGCGGCCCCTTTTATACCGACCGCGGTTTTGTCGTACACCGTACCGGTGATGAGTTCGAGATCCCGGCGGGGATCACGATCGACATGTATCGTGTCGATCTGGAAAACGGAACGCGGACGACAGTTCCTATAAGCAGTTTTGGAGAAGACTATATTGCGGATGTGTATGCATACGAGCTGGGCAGTGGCTACTACTATGTGGACTGGGATGATGTCGAAGAGCTTGATGCGTATCTGATGGCATATTGCGACACCAATGAAGGGATCAGACAGATGGAAGATGCCTTCGATGGAAGCATACTCATCGTTTATCAGGATGAAGATTTTCCTGCTGTCGCTTACCGTTCAAAGGAACTTGAAGCGGTCGATGAGGACGTTCTTGCCTCCTTCAATATGGACAAGGCCGATCCGAAAACACACATCTGTGATCTTGGGGAACACAGATATTCGGTAAGTGAGGGAGATATCGGCGACAAGTTCCGGCTTTATTTCTTCCTGCCTGAGAAAAACATCGTAAATGAAGTACTGCGCTGTGTCACTCTTTTTGCGGTCTTTGTATTTGTCGTTCTTGTGAGTGTGATTGTCTGGAATCTCGAGGTTCAGAAAACGGTCCGGGAGAAAGTCCTTTCTTCCATACAGGAAAAGC
>CADBND010000030.1 GCA_902795875.1 uncultured Erysipelotrichaceae bacterium | reverse complement strand
TCAAGGGTGTGCTGGTATCTGCTTTGCCTACACTGATCGCGATCGCTTTACTGGCCTATTTCATCGTTCCGAAGATCGATTCCCTGCATCAGGGTCTCAAGGGTTTCTTCCAGTTCGATGAACCGGTCGCTGATCATGATCAGACGATCGAAAATAACGGGATCTTCGGATATACCGCAGCGGATTTCGAGGATGCGGTTTTAGGCGATGCTTCGAAACTGAAGAAACTGGAAGTTTACACGCAGAAGATCTCCGATGTCTCTTCGATCACCGATACGGGCTTGCTGAACTGGGGGATCTTCACCGAGAACCAGCTGATCACCTATAACGGGACAGTCGTTTATACCGTCGATTTGTCTTCGATCAGACGAACGGATATCCGTTTCGATGAGGAGGCCAAGATCATCACGCTCTACATCCCACACGCTCAACAGGAGGAGATCAATATCCCTGAGGATGAGATCCTTTTCGGGGATACGACAAAGGGACTTCTTGCGTTTGGCGATATCAAGATGAGTATGGAACAGGCTTCTCAGGTGCAGGCGGAAGCGAGAAAGAAGATGTAACAGAAGCTGGATGAGGATAAGGTGATCGATACGGCAGACCGTTTCGCAAAACTTTCCGTCTGGGAGATGTATTCTCCGATTATAAAGGGTGTAGCCAAGGACTACTCCCTGGAAGTGGAATTCAGATAAAAAAAGAGTGCTTCGGTTATCCGAAGCACTCTTTGTGTCAGGACTATTTGTTGTAGTTGAGCCACATCGTATCGGTGGCGTTTTTGATGGCACTGATAGCTTCATCGACAAGTTTTGGATCCCAGGTCTCGGGTTCTGCCCGGAACGGAGTGGTCTTGTCGACGCGGTTGTCGAAGACGCCGATCGGAACATAGTATGTCTTTTCACCGACCTTTACAGTGACGGTATCAGGTTTTTCGGAGTGTTCCCTGAGGTACATCATATCGCATACGCCGTAGGTGTGATACATGACTTCCAGCGGCGTCTCATGGAAGAGACTCGATCCGTCGGCTCCCGGTTTTGCCCGGTCGTGATTCTTTCTTCTGGATTCTTCCGGAGTCACCCAGATGTAGAGGATCGCCGCGTTGGAAAGGATATGATCCGAGAACTGTCTGAGAGAATACTGGTATCCTTCTGCTCCGGATAAAGGAAGCGTGGAATTGATGTCTCCGCCTCTGGCCATTTCGATGACGCAGGTCTTTCCTTCCATCGTGTCGGGATAGTTGTCGTATTTGTCTTTCAGCATCTGCTCGCATAAAGGAGTCATCGCTTCATAGAGCTTTTCTTTTGTCGCATCGTCAAGCGTGGCGATCTGAGGCTTTATCTCACAATCTTCACAGGCTTTGTCGAAGCGGTCAAGATAGTATTTGGCGATGTTTTCCGCAGTGATCTGTTTCTTTGCGAAGAGGTCTTCGTAGTCTTCGTTCAGCATCCTGATCAGAGCACCGAAGTAGCGGTCATCACGGAAGATGGATCCCGGTTTGTCCGCAAAGAGGGGTTCTTTTCCCATCTTGGTCAGTTCATCGTCGACGCAGCGCATCATATATACGTATGGGAAGTCGTCTAGCTGAACGTTGTCACCGATGTGGAATTCCTTTACCAGTCTGTCCGGTTCCACATTGGACAGAAGGTGTCGCACTTCACTCTTGCCGGAAGCGGGCAACGCAAACAGTAAAACGACATCGAAAACGTTTTTGTCTTTCATATTATTTCTGATCTCCTTACCATCATTTTAGCATGAACAATGTTGCTTAAGAAAAAAGTCGTGAGTTTGACTCACGACTTGCCTTATCTGGCTCTTTCCAGTACTTTGACCAGGTTCTCGTAGGATCTGTCGAAGGATGCCAGATCGAGTGCTTCATCAGGCGTGTGTTCGCCTTTGGCGATCGGACCATAGGTGATGATGTCCAGTTCCGGGAACATACCTTTGAAGATACCACATTCCAGTCCGCCATGGGTCGCTCTTTCCTGCATCTCAATACCTCTTTCCTTGAGGACCTCTTTGAGGACCAGACGCATCTTGGATTCTTTCGAATAATCCCAGCCGTAGTAACGGTCGTGGACTTCGAAATCGAAGCCGAAGGTGTCACAGAGGATCTGCAGCTGATGGATCATGATGTCGCCATGGGAAGGTGCGGCAGAGCGGATCAGATCGTCGATGAAGAGTTCTCCGTTTTCGATGTAGGCGACTCCGGCGTTGAGGGAGGCGACGGTGAGTCCTTCCAGGACCATCGAGCGGTGCTGGAAGCCGTTTGGCATCGTATACATGAGTTTCAGGATCTCGTCACTTCTCTCCTGTTTCACAGCTTTGTCCGGTCTATCAATGGAGATGATTTTTCCATTGAAGCCTTCATCGGAATACTTCAGTTCCTGATAGATGGAATCAAAAATCTTTTCCGCTTCTTTGAAGAGTTCATCCTTATCGGCTTTCGTTACGATACACAGGTCTGCTTCTCTGGGGATGGCATTGAATTTCATGCCACCGTTGAGGTCAAAGAGCCGGATATCATTATATTTGACACGCAGTTCTTCGCCGACTCTTGCGGCAAGCAGGATGGCGTTTCCTTTTTCGGTGTGGATGGCTCCGGCCGAGTGTCCGCCCTTGAGGCCTCTTATCTCGATGCGGTAGGCATTATCTTTGTTTTCTGTAAATTCAAGTTTCTTTTTCAGGACGGCTCTGGCTCCGCCGGAAGAAGAGACACAGGTGCGGTCTTCCCCTCCGGAATCGAGGTTGATATACCGGGTCCCTGTTTTGAAATATTCTTTTTTGAGGGCGATGGCACCGAAGAGTCCGATCTCTTCCATGACCGTGAATGTACATTCCAGTGCCGGATGTTTCAGCGTCTTGTCTTCCAGTATCGCCAGCATGTAGGCCACGCCATAGCCGTCGTCGGCACCCAGCGTCGTGCCTCTGGCACGAAGCCAGCCGTTTTCGTCAACGTAGAGATCCAGGGGGTCTTTTTCAAAGTCGTGTTCGACGTCCTTGTTTTTCTCACAGACGATGTCCATGTGTGCCTGCAGGATGATCGGGTCGCTGTCTTCGTATCCCGGTGCGGCAGGTTTGTATACGACGACGTTGTAGACTTCGTCCTGGACGTATTCATAGCCGTGGTCTTTCGCAAATCCGACCACATAGTCGCTGACTGCTTTTTCGTTGCGTGATCCTCTCGGGATGTCCGAGATCTGTTTGAAATAGTAACGGTATCTGCTGTTCAGTTGAAATTCCATTGGCTGTCCTCTATCTTTCTGTAAACATTATAACAGAGCGAAGAAGAGTAGGGCTTTCCTGCATCGTGATAAAATAAAGAAAAAGGGGGATGCGATAATGAAAGAAAAAGTTAACGTATTTGATTATGCGGAAGTAATAGACAAGGCACTCAGGCCGGGGATCTTATTGAATACGAACGGAGACAAGTTCAATTCGATGGTGATCGGCTGGGGACATCTGGGTGTCATCTGGGGAATGGATACGTTCACGGTCTATGTGCGGCAGAGCCGTTACACCAAGCCCCAGTTGGAAAAGACGTAGGAATTCACGATCTCTGTTCCATTGGATGGAAAAACAGACAAACAGATTATAAAGACGTTTGGTTCCCTTTCCGGCTACGATATCGATAAGGCAGGCTATGTCACCCTGGAAGATCCTGAGGTCAATCATACACCCGGTATCAAGGAATATCCTTTGACGATCGAGTGTGAAGTGGTCTACCAGCAGGATCAGGATCTGGATAAGATGCCGGAGGAAGTGATCAGACGCTATTACTCTGATGAAGAGGATGTCGGCAACTTCCATACAGCTTATATCGGCAAGATCGTTGCGGCTTATATCATCAAAGACTGATCGGGTTTTGAATAGAAGAGGTATCGCTTTATATGAATACACATGTACTGATCGAAGCGTTCGGTTATCTGGGTTCGCTTCTGGTTCTGGTGTCGATGCTGATGACATCGGTTGTAAAGCTGAGAATCATCAACACGATCGGTTCTTTGATCTTCACGGTTTACGCATTCATCATCAAGTCGTATCCGACGGCTTTGATGAACTTCTGTCTGGTGCTGATCAATCTGCATTTTCTCTGGAAGATGACGCGGATGGACAAGGAATACGAGATCGTCGAATGTGACCGAAACGATATCATCCTGAAATATCTGGTCGAACATTATCGCAATGATATCGAGGGGATCTTTCCGGGGATCGATCTGGAGTTGAGGGATATCGACAGAGCTTATGTCGTCCTTTGTCAGGCCAAGCCGGTCGGTATCACTTTGGGGAAGGCCGATGGCGATGAGCTGGAGCTCAAGCTGGATTATTCGATCCCGGAGTTCCGGGACTTCTCGATCGGTTCCTTTCTCTTCGATTATCTGGGGAAACACGGCGTGAGAAAACTCATCTATCGGGGTCCTGATGAGAATCACAGGGCTTATCTGAATGATCAGGGTTTTGTGAAGGAAAAAGACGCATACGTAAAGACATTGTAAAAAGAAAGTGACAGATAAGGCGGAAACTGTAAGATTTCCGCCTTTCTTTATGGCCACTGTCCTTTTTTCGTTTGTTGCGGATGTTATAATGAAATCGTAAATAAGACTTTGATAATCGATGTTTGAGAATCATTCTCGGAAAGGAAATGGTATGAGAAGAAAAAGACTGTTTTCTGTTTTGGTGGTCATCGCACTTCTGTTTTTAAGTGCTTGCAACAAGAATAAAAAAGAAGAGAACGGTCCCTCGGGGACTGCATATGATGTTGCGGGAAAGACTTATTACAATCAGGTCGATGATTATGGCAACAACGACCACGCCAAGGTGTGGTTCGGCAAGGATGGCACTTTCGTTCTGAACGACAATTATATCAGCGGTTCCTATGAAATGGAGGGAGACTGGTCGATCAAGGAGAATGTCGTCACTTTGAGTGTGAAGAAGTCGGGTGTAGGCAGTTTCGATACCGTCAAGTTTGAGATACAGGATAATGATACGCTGACATTGAGGACATCATTGGAAGGTTCTAAATCCGGAGCGGTCTTCTCCACGACGGAGATCAAGGGTTCGGATGCCCAGCCGGGGAATAGCGATGTCATCGAATTGTCTTTCTTCAATGCGACGCAGACTTCGAAGAACCGTTCACAGCTCGATTTAAGGAGCGATGGTACTTTCAAATATGCGGATCTGGATGATTTCGGTATCATGGAAGTTACCGGTACCTTTACAGAGGGAGATGTCTTACTGACATTGAACGATCTGACTCCTTCCGGTGCTTTGGGTAACGGTGTCGCGCAGATCGATTTTACGATCTTTGATGACGATACTCTGATCCTGATGACCGATCTTGGTGTTTCGAAGAAACATGACGTTTTCACGAAAGACGGCAAGCTTCCGGAATATTTCGGCGGCGGAGGGGATTCGAGTTCTTCGGGTTCGAGCGATCCTTCGGGCAGCGAAACGACAGGAGATATCCCTTGTACAGGGATCACATCTTTGTATCACAACTACTGGTCTTATGAGGGGACCAAGGACTGGGATCTGGAGATCCGTCCGGTTCCGGAGAATACGACCGACAAGATGACTTTCAAGTCCAACGATGAGAAGGTTGTGAAGATCGATGAAAAGGGCAGAGCCACGGCGATGGGTCCGGGTAAAACGACGATCGATGTCACCTGTGGCAGCAAGAAGATCTCTGTCGGCTATGAGGTGAGAGTCAAGGGCGGTCCGGAAGGAGCCGGGGAAACGGTGACCTACAAGGCAAATATGAAGGATGTCGCCGATGTCTTCCAGCCCAGTATCTATATGTCCAGCGGTTTCTTCACCTTTACGGAGAACTGTTATGCCGGTATGGGTCAATACAAGGGCACTTACGAGAAGAAGGATAACAGGATCTATTGCACGGTCACGGATGCTTCTTCGATGTCTGGTTTCGCGGGTGATGACGTGAAGATGATCGAATTCAAGATCGTGGACGAGAAGACCCTGAAACTCAAGACACAGTTATGTATGTCCGGAAACGGTGATCTGTTCTATCTGGTACCGTAAGGAAACGGTTAAAAGAAAAAAGTATTCAGGAAAGCCCTTCATGGGCTTTCCATTTATAGGGAGAGCATCATATGAAGAAAATGTTGAAGATCATCTTATGTCTGTTGATGTTGTTGAACCTTTGCGCCTGTACGGAAAAGGAAGACGAAAAGACGGATGAGAAGGTCGATGTGGTCACAGAGGATAAGACCGATTCACAGGTTTCAATACCAGGACTGGAGGATCAGTATCAGTCCAATGCGAAGCAGGAGTCCTGGGGGATCAGCGTCGATTTTATGAACAACGAGACGGCTGCCTACGCTTTTGAGACATACCGTGATTTTTCCAATCGTTTTCTTCTGAACAGCTTAGAAAGGGGAAAGAATATCTTTGTTTCGCCTTTCTCTGCTTATTATGCTTTGGCGATACTGTCCAACGGTGCGGCAGGCAATACCCGCAATGCGCTGGAGAATGCATTAGGGATGTCGGTCCATGATCTCAACTATTTTCTGAAGGATGTCGATGATGCCTACACAAAGAGCGAATGGGGCAACAGCTATACGAAGGCAAATTCATTGCTGTTCAATACCACAAAGGGTCTTTCGCTTTCAAAGGAATATAAAGATACGATAAACACTTTCTATGGCGATTGCGCCTTGCAGGAAGATTTTAAGGACGGCAAGGATGTTTCCGATAAGGTGAATGCTTGGGCGAAGGAAAATACGGGAGGCATGATCAGCGATATCCTCAATACGGATGAGATCGATGAGGAAACACCTTTCCTCATCCTGAATGCGCTGGCAACAGGAGACAAGTGGATGTTTCCGTTCGATCCTGAAAAAACGAATTATCAGCAGTTTCACAACTACGATGGCAGTTCCGGAATGGTTGAGATGATGCATCAGAGGCTCAATGGTCACTGGAATGATGAACTTTCCGAGGGTTTTACGATCATGTTACAAAACGGGGTGCTTGTGACGGGGATCCTTCCCAATGAGGGTGTAGATGTCTATGATTATCTGAATCAGATGAAGAAAGACAGTCTTGTCCCGTATGCGCAGATTTCAACGGAATATGACAATGTGGAAGATGGCGGAGACATGGGATGTACTGCAGACTTACATTTTACCGATCTTTCTTTCCCGAAGTTTTCTCTGAAAGGAGAATACGATCTTGATGAGACATTGAAGAAGATGGGATTACAGGATCTCTTCGATGATCAGATCTGCGATCTTTCGGCGATGGCTGAAGGGGATAAGGAGATCATCGATCAGCTCTATGTGAAGAAGGTCAAACAGAAGACGAGTCTGGATGTCAATGAGGAAGAGGTGGTCGCTTCGGCAGTGACGATCATCGAAGGCGGTTTGGGTGCCGGTGGCTGTACTGTAAGGGATACCTACTATCACACCGTGACATTCGACAGGCCTTTTATCATCATACTGTCACATGGCGCAAGAGATCTGGTGCTTCCTTTGTTTATGGGTGTCGTCAGCGAGCTTGGCGAGGATGTGAAGGAGGCCGTACGCATCGAAAACATCACCGGCAAGATCAATATCCGTTCTCTTCCTTCCACGAAGGGAGAAAAGCTTGGGATGTTTGCCAAGGGAGAGATCCTTTATGCTTTCGAAACGAAAGAGGCTGAGGGTTATACCTGGTATCGGATCGGGGAAAACAAGTGGGTCGCCGATCAGAAGGGAGAATGGATCAAAGTCCTGGACTGATCAAAGATAGTATTCTTTCATTTTTTCAAAGGCATGCGTATCGCGTGCCTTTTTGAATGGAGCCGGTCCTTTAAAGCGGGAACAGTATCCGGCGGCGATATTGGCATAAAGCGGAATATCCGAACGGGAAGATGCTTCATTGCGTGCATACAGAGCAGCGGCAGCCGAGGTGTTGCCACAGCCTGTGACATCGATCGCTGAAGAGGGATCGCAGGCATGAAGTGAATAGACTTTTCCTTCTTCGATCCAGGCTGAGCCTTCTTCGCCCATTCTGAGGAAAGAAGGGACACCGAGTTCAATGATCTTTTTTATGAT
>CADBND010000029.1 GCA_902795875.1 uncultured Erysipelotrichaceae bacterium | reverse complement strand
ACATCTGCGAATTACACAGATGGACAGAAAGTCAAGAATCTGGCTTCTGAAGATGGTGCTGAGGTGACTTTATATGCGCTGTGGACAATCAACAGCCATAAGGTTACTTACCAGTATACTGGTGAAGTACCGGAAGGTGCTCCAGCAGTTCCTGCAGAAGCGACCTATGAATATGGTGCGACCGTTCCGGCTGCAACAGTTCCGACCCTTGAAGGTTATACTTTCTCCGGATGGACTGGTGAAGTCACAACGATGCCTGATAAAGATGTAACAGTCACAGGTTCATGGACAGAGATCCCGCCTGAGACGTTCACGGTCAGATGGACGAACTACGATGGTACTGTTCTTGAGGTCGACGAGAATGTTGTTGCTGGTACTACTCCGGCTTATAATGGTGCAATACCCGAAAGAAGTGCGGATGACACCAACACCTATACTTTCTCTGGTTGGACTCCGGCAGTTGGTCCGGTAACCGGAAATGTGACGTATACTGCTGTATTCACGTCAACACCGATTCCGGCTCCGACTCCAACGCCTACTCCGACTCCGACACCGGATCCGGAACCTACTCCGGAACCTACACCAGAACCAACTCCGACGCCTGCTCCGACTCCGACTCCGGAACCTACTCCGGAACCAGAGCCGACACCGGAACCGGAACCTACTCCGGAACCAGAGCCGACACCGGAACCGATTCCTGATGAGCCTGTTCCTGAGACGCTGCCTGAAAAGTACTGGGCACTGCTGAACTTATTAAGTTCTATCGGTACAGTACTGACTGCACTCGGAATGGTGATCACGTTCTTCAAGAAGAAGAAAGATGATGATGAAGATAAAGCTGATACTGCACAGGTCAACAGATCTGCTAATGCAGAGGAAACAGATGAAGAAGACAAGAGAAGGAAGTCCAAGCTCCTTGGCTTGATCCCGGCTGTTGTTTCCGTAATATTCTTCATTCTCACCGAGGATATGACTAACAAGATGACGATGATCGACAAGTACACCTTGCCGATGGTCGGACTCTTACTTGCAAACTTCCTTATCGCTTATCTGACGAGAAACAAAAAGAAAGATAACGATAACGGAGAACAGAATCAGAACGCACAACCTTCAGTTGCTTAATCTGAATAAAGAGACTACCGAGAATTCCCGGTAGTCTTCTTTTTGGAATTTGTACTATAATAGAAATACACGGAGGATTAGCTCAGTTGGGAGAGCACGCCCTTCACAGGGGTGGGGTCGCAGGTTCAAGTCCTGTATCCTCCACCATTTGATCATTACGGCGTCATGCCGTTTTTATTTTTGTCTATTTTATTGAATATGAATCTTAATACCCTATAATTATGTATATCTTGTATATAACTGCGCAGGATCCGGAGGTAGAAGATGAGACTGATCTTTAAATATATGAAACCGTATCTCTTGATCGTTTTGGCAGTGGTGGCTTTGACGTTTCTGCAGGTACAGACAGAACTGATTTTACCTGACTATATGTCCGGTATCGTTACCAATGGCATACAGTATGGCGGGATCGTGGAGAATACACCAAAGGCTGTTCTTGAAAAGGATATGGATCAGATCCTTAAATTTGTTTCGGATAAGGATGCTGTTTTAAATGCTTATGATCTTATTGAGAAAGGCAGTAAGGGGATCGTGGATGGCCAGGAGGTCGTTTTCAATGAGAATGTTTATCTCTTGAAGGAAGAGAAGGATCTTTCTTCTTTGATGGTCAGACCTCTTGTATATACTTATCTAGCGAAACAGTACGGTTTTGATCTTGATCAGGGTGCTGATGCGATAAAGACTGCTTTGGATGAGAAGATGGGCGATCTGGAGGATAACCTTTCTTCGATGGCAAGACTTCGTATAAAGGAATTGTATGATAATGTCGGTCTTTCTACGGAAAAGATACAGAATAACTATATCTTAAGTTCCGGTTTGAAGATGCTGGGGATAGCAGCTTTGGGTGTTGCGATCCAAATCCTTTCGACTTATCTGTCGACGAATACGGCGACAAAAATCTCTGCTACGATGAGAAGAGATGTTTTTGCGAAAGTGGAATCTTTCTCTTCCAGCGAGTTTTCCAGGTTTTCCACTTCTTCTTTGATCACCAGAACGGGGAACGATATCACCAAGATCCAGCAATTGATCCAGATGATGATGCGGATGATGCTGATGTCGCCGATCATGGGTATCACGGCAGTCATAAAGGTACTGCGATATCCGAATATCTCATGGCTTCTGATCGTGGCGATCGGTGTGATCGTTTGCGCTATGACGGTTTTGGCAGTCTTTGCGGTGCCGAAATTCGAGGTCATTCAGAAGCTTACTGATTCTTTGAATAATGTCATGAGAGAGTTTTTGGACGGTATGCTGGTAATACGGGCTTTCAATTCGCAGAAGATCGAAGAGGACAAGTTTGATGATATCAATAAGGAATTTCGAAGGACGGATCTTTTCGTTTCCAATGTTATGAATATCATGGGTCCGGTCATCACGTTGGTGATGAATGGTCTGACTGTAGCGATCTCATGGTTTGCAGCGAAGCAGATCGATATCGATGCGATGACGATCGGTGAGATGATGGCTTTTACACAATATGCGATCCATGTTGTGATGTCTTTCATGATGGTCACGGTCAGTTTCTTTATGGTGCCCAGATCCCTGGTTTCCGTGAAGCGTATCAAGGAAGTTCTGGATACAGAGAATCAGATCCTGGATCCTGCGGATCCTAAACCGCTTCCGGATGAGAATGGGAAACTGGCTTTCGAACATGTCACTTTCCGTTATCCGGGTGCCGAAGAGGCAGTTCTGGAGGATGTCAGTTTTGTGGCGGAGCCGGGTGAGACGGTGGCGTTTATCGGTTCTACCGGTTCGGGCAAGTCCACGGTGATCAAACTGATCCCGCGTCTGTTTGATGTGACGGAGGGAAGGATCACCTATTGTGGGGAAGATATCCGTGATGTGTCTCAGAGACAGCTCCATGACAAGATCGGTATGGCGACGCAGAAAGCGGTTCTGTTTACCGGGGATATCCGTTCCAATATCGAATTCGGCAGGAAGATCTCTGATGAGGAGATGGCGGAGGCGATAAGGATATCACAATCGGAAAACATCATTGCGGAAAAAGAAGGTGGTCTGGATGCGGCGATCACCCAGGGCGGTACGAATGTGTCCGGAGGTCAGAAGCAGCGTCTTTCGATCGCCCGGGCTTTGGCACAGAAGAGGAATATCTATATATTTGATGACAGTTTTTCGGCTTTGGATTATGAGACGGATAAGAAGCTGCGGGCAGCTTTGAAGGAACTGATCGGGAAGACGAAGGCAACAGTCTTTATCGTTGCTCAGAGGATCTCGACGATCAAAAATGCGGATAAGATCATCGTTCTGGATGAGGGGAAGATCGTCGGGAAAGGAAAACACCAGGATCTTTTAAAGGATTGCGATGTTTATAAACAGATCGCTTATTCGCAATTGTCAAAGGAGGAACTTGCCTGATGCCTCCTATGAGATTGGTTGAAAAGCCCAAGGATTTCAAGGGCACATTAAAACAGCTTGCTTCCTATGTACGGCCTTATTATACAAGGATCATCCTTTCGCTTGTTCTGATGGTGACTTCGACTGTCATGTGTATCTACGGTCCCAGACTGATCGGAAATGTGACGACTTTGATCTCGGAAGGGATCCTTTCCAAATATGCGGGCAGAGATGGCATCGATTTTGAGAAGATCGGAAGGCTCGTTACGATTATATTGGCGATCTATTCGGTCAGTGCGATCATCGATTATCTGGTCAATGCCTTACATGTGAATATCGCAGTGAATATCTCTTATAAACTGCGCGATGATATCTCCAAGAAGATCAACAGGCTTCCTTTGAAGTATTTTGATTCCAAGACACATGGCGATGTGCTTTCCAGAGTCACCAACGATGTGGATAATATCGCCAACAATCTGACTTCTACGATCTCGCAGGTCTTGAATTCAATGGTCAATATCGTGGGTGTCCTGTTCATGATGTTTTCCATTTCCTGGAAGCTGACTCTTGTATCGCTTGTGGTGATCCCTTTGTCGGGCGTGATCGCAGCTCTGACAGTGAAGAAGTCACAGAAACATTTCTCTGCACATTCCAAATATCTCGGTGAGATCAATGGCCATGTGGAGGAGATGTATTCCGGCCACATGCTGGTAAAGACATACAATTACGAAGACAGATCACTGGAACGTTTCGATGATCTGAATGATAAACTGCGGGATGCGGCGTTCAAGTCACAGTTCTATTCCGGCATCATGTTTCCGATGACAGGATTCCTTCAGAATGTCGGTTATGTGGCGGTCTGTCTGATTGGCGGCTTCGAGGTCATCCAGGGAAGGATGGCGATCGGTGATATCCAGGCTTTCACGACTTATGTGCGAAGGCTTCAGCAGCCGATCTCTTCGATCGCTCAGCTTATGAATACGATCCAGACGATGATCGCTGCTGCCGAGAGGATCTTCGATCTTCTGAATGAGACGGAAGAGGTCGAGGATAGTAAGGATCCGGTCAATATCTATGATGAAAACGGTGATTTGAAGATAGAGGGAAATGTCACTTTTGAGAATGTGAAGTTCGGTTATGATCCGGATAAGATCGTCATCAATGATTTCTCGATGTATGTCGCTCCGGGCAAGGATGTGGCGATCGTCGGTCCTACCGGCGCTGGCAAGACGACATTGGTGAAGCTGCTGATGCGTTTCTATGAACTCAATGGCGGTACGATCTATGTCGATTATAAGGATATCCGCGATTATCGAAGAGAGGATCTTCGTTCGATATTCGGTATGGTCTTACAGGATGCGTGGCTGTTTGATGGGACGATACGGGAGAATATCCGTTTCGGCAAGCCCGATGCTACGGATGAAGAGATCTATGAGGCCTGCAGGCTGGCACATGTCGACCGTTTCATCAAGACTTTGGAGAATGGCTATGATACGCGGATCAGTGAGGATACCAGCGGGATCTCGCAGGGTCAGAAACAGCTTCTGACGATTGCGAGAGCTTTCTTAAAGGATCCGAAGATCCTGATACTGGATGAGGCGACTTCTTCGGTCGATACCCGTACCGAGCAGCTCATTCAGGATTCCATGGAAGAATTAAGAAAGGGCAGGACGGCGTTTACGATCGCTCACCGTCTTTCGACGATCCGTAATGCGGATGTCATCATCGTTCTGGATAAGGGCGATGTCGTGGAAGTGGGAGATCATGATTCGCTGATGGAGAAGAAGGGTTTCTACTATAAACTGTACAATTCACAGTTTGAAAACGGATGACAGTTCCTTAATGGAACTGTCTTTTTAACTTGTGGTCTGTACAGATTGAATTCATATCCTATATCAAGTATAATTTCTTGTACCGAAGATGAAGAAAAAGACGATAAAAGACTATTACATCAAGTATTTCTGGCTGTTTGGGGCAGGTATCCTTGCCGATATAATGGTCGATGTAGCTCAGACCTATGTGCCTGAGTTTTTAGGTCAGATCGTAGAAGTCGTTTCAACATATGATCATGTCACGATCAATGATGTTTCCGGTATATTGCGAAACATATTCATTATCGCTGTGATTCTGATGATCGGCAGAGCCCTTCTTCGATTTACGATCCTGCTGGCTTCGGGGAAGATCGAGGCCGGTGTGCGTCATGAGATGTTTCTGAAGGCGGAAAGGCTATCGCAGCGTTACTATCATGAAAACAAGATCGGTACGATCATGTCGTGGTTTTCTTCCGATGTGGAAGCGGTCGAGGAGTTTGTAGGCTGGGGTACGATCATGGCGGTCGATGCGGCTTTTCTGTCTGTGATCGCTCTGTATAAGATGCTTCGTCTGGATCCGGTGCTGTCTTTGATCGCGGTGATGCCTATGCTGACACTGGTCGTATGGGGAAACCGGGTCGAGAAGGTCATGTCCGACAAGTGGGAAGAAAGACAGAAGCAGTTTGACAAACTTTACGATTTTACACAGGAGACTTTTACAGGTATCCGTGTCATAAAGGCTTTCGTTAAGGAAGCACAGGAACTGCTGGCATTTTCAAAAGTTGCCAAGGAAAACAGTGAGAAGAACCTGGAATTCACCAGGATGTCTATCAAATTTGATATCTATATTGAGGTGATCATCGGTGTCACGATGTCCATTCTGATGGGTGCTGGCGCTTATTTCGTATATCGCTGTGCCATCAGTCTTCCGGTTTCGGTGTTTGGCCATGTGATCTCTCTTTCTGCCGGCAAGCTGACGACTTTTATCGGTTATGTCGATACTTTGATCTGGCCGATGATCGCCATGGGACAGATCTTACAGATGCATTCACGTTTCAAGACTTCGGCGGATCGTATCTACGCTTTCCTGGATCAGGAAGAAGAGATACAGAACGATGAGAATGCGGTGAAGCTGAATGACTGCAAAGGAAAGATCACGTTCAGGAACTTCTCGTTCTCTTATCCGGATGGAGACAGAGATTATCTGAAGAATGTCACTTTTGAGATACAGCCGGGCGAGATGGTCGGTGTGGTCGGAAAGATCGGTTCGGGTAAGACGACACTGGTCAATTCGCTTTTGCGTCTATACAACATTGAGAAAGGCAAGATCTTCATCGATGATATCGATCTCATGGATATCGATATTGCATCTTTGCGGGATGCGATCGCTTATGTTCCGCAGGATAATTTCTTATTCTCAGACAATATCCGGAACAATATCTCTTTCTCAAACAACAAGGCTGATATCACGGAGATCAGACAGGCTGCGAAGTTTGCGGATGTCGATGACAATATCTTAGGTTTTTCAGAAGGATATGAGACGATCACCGGTGAAAGAGGTGTGACGCTTTCCGGCGGTCAGAAGCAGAGGATCTCGATTGCCAGAGCCTATATGAAGAATGCGCCGATCATGATCATGGATGATTCGGTTTCGGCTGTCGATATGAAGACGGAGGAGACGATCCTCAGCAACATCAATGAAAAGCGGAAAGGAAAGACGACGATCATCATCGCTTCGCGTGTTTCCACTGTTGCGCATATGGATAAGATACTAGTATTGAATGACGGATGTGTGGAGGCTTTCGATACGCCGGCGAATCTTTTGAACAGCTCGCCGACTTATTCGAAGATGGTCTATCTGCAGAAACTGGAGAGTGAACTCTGATATGAATGACGAACTTGAAAAACTAAAAGGCGACGTCAAGCTGCCCTTAGGTGTCATCATCAGAAGGACACTTAAGTATATAAGCAGTGAAAAGGGCGGTTTCATCCTCTCGTTGTTTTTGTTGGCACTGAATGTGGTGCTGGATTCCGTCTCTCCCTTGTTTACCAGGGCGATCACGGATGAACTTGTCCAGGATAACATCAACATCAAACTGATCATGAATCTGGTCTTGTTGTCCTTAGCGATCACCTGCATCAACCAGTTCTTCATGTATATCAATGCCAGGACCTTGCAGAGCTGCGGACAGAGGATCATCTACCGTTTAAGGAAAGAGATCTTCGAACATATCGAAAACATGTCGCTGAATCAATTCAATGAGATGCCGGTAGGTTCACTGGTGACAAGAGTCACTTCCTATACGGCTTCGATGTCCGATCTGTTTACCGGCGTGCTGGTCAGGATACTTAGAGATGTGACGACGCTGGTCGGTGTATATGTGATCATGTTTTTCATATCACCTTCTCTGGCGACATCCTTACTGGGGGTCATTGTGGTGGTCTTCGTCATATCCTATATCTTCTCAAAGGTGGTAAGAGGCATCTTCCGTAAAGAAAGAGCCTGCATCTCCGATATCAACACGTTCTTAAGTGAGAATCTGGCCGGTATGAAACTGACACAGGTGTTCAATCAGGAGAAGACGAAGGAAGAACAGTTCCTGGTGAAGAATGAAGCATTGAGGAAACAGCGTTTCAATGTCATCAAGGCTTTCGGTGTCTACCGTCCCCTGATCTCCTTTATCTATAACTGCGCCATCGCTTTATGTTTCGCACAGGGTATCCGCTATGGCCTTTCGGCAGGTGAGATCGTTGCCTTCTATCTGTATCTGTCGAAGTTCTTCAATCCGATCCAGAATCTTGCGGATCAGCTCAACGCCTTGCAGAAGGCTCTGACGGCTTCGGAAAGGATCTTCAATCTTTTGGATGTAAAACCTGATGTACTGGATAAACCCGATGCGATCGAGATCGATCATTTCGAGGGAAAGATCGAATTCAAGAACGTCTGGTTCGCCTATAAGGATGAAAACTGGATACTGAAGGATGTTTCCTTCGTGATCGAACCGAAGCAGACCTGTGCCTTTGTCGGGGCAACAGGTGCCGGTAAGACGACGATTCTTTCTCTGATCGTAAGGAATTACGAGGTACAGAAGGGCGAGATCCTGATCGACGGCATCAATATCAACGATATCAAGATCTCCTGTTTGCGGAAGGCGATCGGTCAGATGCTGCAGGATGTGTTCCTGTTCTCCGGTACGATCAAAGACAATATTACCCTGCATGACGATTCTTTCAGCAAGGATGAGATCCTGGAAGCCTGCCGCTATGTGAATGCGGACAGCTTCATAGACCGTCTGCCCAAGGGGATCGATGAGGAGATCATTGAAAAGGGTGAGAACCTCTCTCAGGGTCAAAGACAGCTTCTGTCTTTTGCCAGAACGGTCATCCATAAGCCGCAGATCCTGATCCTGGATGAGGCGACCGCGAATATCGATACAGAGACGGAAGTTCTGATCCAGCAGTCTCTGGAGAAGATGAAAAGTATCGGTACGATGCTGGTGGTGGCACACCGTCTTTCCACGATCCAGCATGCCGATCAGATCATCGTCCTTCAAAACGGCGAGATCGTTGAGCGGGGCGATCATCAGCAGTTATTGAAAAACAGGGGTTACTACTATAAACTGTATCAATTACAGTTCGATAATTGAAAAAGTCAGCCAAACGGCTGACTTTTTAGATGATCTCTATGGTTTTGATGCGCTGCGGTGTCTTGGGTTTGTCGCGGAAATCCGTTTCGACATTGGCGATCTCATCGACGACTTCGATGCCTTTCGTGATCTTTCCGAAGGCAGCGTATTGGCCATCCAGGTGCGGTGCATCCTGATGCATGATGAAGAACTGTGAGGATGCTGAGTTGGGATCCATCGTTCTGGCCATGGACAGGACACCGCGGGTGTGCTTGAGTTCGTTGATGACGCCGTTAGAGAGGAATTCTCCTTTGATCGTCTTTTCCGATCCGCCCATTCCGGTACCGGTAGGGTCACCGCCTTGTATCATGAAGTCTTTGATGACTCTGTGAAAGATGATGTTGTCGAAGAAGTTCTGTCTGATCAGTTCGACAAAATTAGCCACTGTGATGGGAGCGATATCGGGATAGAGTTCGGCTTCCATCTCTTTTCCGTTTTCCATAATGATCCTGATTTTTACATTTTCCATAAATATGACCTCGATATCATCATTCTAACATTATAAGTTATAATATTGACATGAAAAAACGGGAGGTTATGAAATGAACAGATATGTTGAAGAAGTGATTTCCTATGTTAAAGAGAAGTATTCGAATCAGCCTGAATTCGTTCAGACGGTCGAGGAAGTATACAGTTCCATTGCTCCGGTCGTTGATGTACATCCCGAATTTGAGAAGGCCGATCTTCTCAAGAGAATGGTCGAGCCGGAGAGGATGTTCCGTTTCCGGGTCGTATGGACGGATGACGAAGGAAAGGTCCATACCAATGTCGGATACCGTTGCCAGTTCAACGGTGCCATCGGTCCTTATAAGGGGGGGCTGCGTTTCAAGGACAACGTCAATGAGTCCATCATCAAGTTCCTGGGTTTTGAACAGACGTTCAAGAATTCCCTTACCGGTCAGCCGATCGGCGGGGCGAAGGGCGGAAGTGATTTTGATCCGGCAGGGAAGTCGGATGCGGAGATCATGGCTTTCTGTCAGAGTTTCATGACTGCTTTGTACCGTTATATCGGTCCGGATGTCGATGTTCCGGCAGGAGATATCGGTGTCGGAGGAAGAGAGATCGGCTTCCTGTATGGACAGTATCGTCGTCTGAAGGGGTCTTTTGAGAACGGTGTCCTTACCGGAAAGGGACTCAGTTATGGCGGTTCCCTGATCCGTCCGGAGGCGACGGGATATGGTGCGGTCTATTATCTGGAAGAGATCCTGAAACATGAAGGAGATTCGATCAGAGGAAAGAAGATCGCCGTTTCCGGATACGGAAACGTTTCCTGGGGCATCATGAAGAAGGCGGCACAGCTCGGTGCCAAGGTCACATACATGTCCGGTTCAGCCGGTTATATCCATGATGAAGAAGGCATCGATACGGAAGAGAAATTACAGTTCATTCTGGATCTTCGTTCCAGCAATTCCAAGGATCTGAAGTCCTATGCGGACCGTTTCGGCTGTGAATTCGTTCCGAAGGAGAAATTCTGGGGCGTGAACGATGTGGACATCTATATGCCGGCGGCGACACAGAACGAAGTCGGTATGAAGGAAGCGGAAAAGATCGTCGCTTCGGGTGTGAAATATTATATCGAAGTCTCCAATATGCCTACTTCCAACGAGGCGATTGCCTATTTGAAAGATCACGGTGTCATCGTTGCGCCTTCCAAAGCAGCCAATGCGGGCGGTGTCGGTGTCTCGGCGCTGGAGATGTCGCAGAATTCCGAGCGGCTTTCCTGGAGTGAAAAGGAAGTCGATGACCGGCTTAAGAGCATGATGAAGGGGATCTATGACAAGTCCGTTGAGGCGTGTGAGAGATATGGACTGGGCTATGATCTGATCGCCGGTGCCAATATTGCGGGTTTTGAGAAGGTCGCCGAGGCGATGATGGAACAGGGTATATTCTGATATGAGTCTGGAGGAAACAGTAAGATATTATTATGTTGACCGTTACTACAACTGCTGTGAGGCGATCATTCATGGCGCAAATGAGTATTACGGTCTAAATGTAACAGAAGAAGATATGAAGATGTTCGGCGGTTTCGGCGGGGGAATGTATACCGGGATCGTATGCGGGAATTTAGTGGCTTGTGTGGCAGTGCTGTCGAAGATGGTCGTTAAGGAGAGCGCGAGAAAGGAAGGAAAGGCCGTCAGGCCGATCATTTCCGATCTGGTGAAGTCTTTCCGGAATGAACTGGATGGGATCAGCTGTGCGGAATTGAAACCGAAGTATTATACACCGGAAGATTCCTGCCTTAAGACTGTCCTTCTGGCTACGAAGGTCCTGGAAAGATGTGTCGATAAACTGAATGAAGGAAGCGTCGCATGACGCTTCTTTTCATATAGGCCATGGTAGAATAGAAGAGAAGAGGGTATTTTTATGGATCATGGCATCAACGTATTCAGCGAGATCTCTCCCCTGAAGACCGTTTTATTGCATCGGCCGGGGAAAGAACTTTTGAATCTGACTCCGGACACGCTGCAGCAGCTGCTTTTTGACGATATCCCTTTTCTCAAAGTGGCGATGCGCGAACACAATGAATTCGCACAGATCTTAAAAGACAATGGCGTTGAAGTGCTCTATCTGGAGGATCTGATGTGCGATGTCCTTGGGGATGGAGATGTAAAGGAGAAGTTCATTGATCAGTTCCTGGAGGAAGGCTGTTCTGATAGACGTTATCACAGGGACATTCATGACTATCTGTATTCTTTGTCGGATATGGAGCTGGTGCTCAAAAGCATGGAGGGCATCAAGTATGACGAGATCGATACGAATATCAAGGTCTCACTGGCGGATCTGACTTCCGATTCCAACAATATGTTGATAGCGCCGATGCCGAATCTGTATTTCACGAGGGATCCTTTCGCCAGTATCGGAAACGGCGTTTCTCTCAACCGCATGTATTACGAAACGCGAAGGAGGGAGACGATCTATGGCGAATATATCTTCGATCATCACCCCCGTTTCAAAGATGTGAAGAAATACTATGACCGCTATGATCCCTATCATATCGAGGGTGGAGATATCCTGAATCTTTCCAGGGAAGTGATTGCGGTCGGCATCTCCCAGAGGACAGAGGCGAATGCGATCGAATTCCTGGCAAAGCACATCTTCCGGGATGAAGAAAGTCCTCTAAGAAGGGTATTGGTCTTTTCGATCCCGAAGAACCGTTCTTTCATGCATCTGGATACGGTCTTTACACAGATCGATCAGGACAAGTTTACGATCCACCCGGGTATCACCGGTTCCTTGAGGATCTTTTCTTTGGATCGAAACTCAGAGAACGGCTTTGATATAAACCGGATCGACGAGAAAGCGGAAAAGGTCCTGGCGAAGAATATGGGACTTGATTCCGTGACACTGATCGCCTGTGGAGGAAACGATGATATCGCTTCGCAAAGAGAACAGTGGAACGACGGTTCCAATACCTTATGTATTGCGCCAGGAAAGATCCTGGTCTATGAGAGAAATGAGATCACAAATGCACTGCTGGAATCCTATGGGATCAAGGTGTTACGCATGTCGAGTTCAGAACTGTCACGGGGAAGAGGCGGTCCCCGTTGTATGAGTATGCCTTTATGGAGGGAATAAATATATGAGTATCGATCTGAGAGGAAAAAGTTTTCTGAAACTGCTCGATCTTTCTGCGGAAGAGATCGAATATCTGCTGGATCTGGCAGAGAAATTCAAAAAAATGAAAAAGGAGGGAAGACCTCACCGCTATCTGGAGGGAAAGAATCTGGCGCTCCTTTTTGAGAAGACGTCGACCAGAACGAGATGTTCCTTTGAAGTGGCCGGATACGATCTGGGCATGGGCGTGACCTACCTGGATGCCGCATCATCGCAGATGGGGCATAAGGAGTCGATCGCCGATACCGCCAGAGTCTTAGGACGGCTTTATGACGGGATCGAATACCGGGGCTTTGGCCAGGATATCGTTGAGGAGCTTTCCCGTTATGCGGGTGTTCCGGTATACAACGGATTGACCGATGAATTCCATCCGACGCAGATGCTGGCGGATGTGATGACGGTCAAGGAAAATTTCGGGGACTATAAAGGCCGCAAGCTGGTCTTCATGGGCGATGCGCGAAATAATGTAGCGAATTCACTGATGGTGGTCTGTGCCAAACTGGGCATCAATTTTACGGCTTGTGCACCGAAAGAAAATTTCCCTGGGGAAAAACTTGTGGAGACGTGCAAGAAGATCGCTGAAGAAAGCGGTTCTGTGATCACTTTGGAGTCTGATGTGGAAATGGCAGTAAAGGATGCGGATGTCATCTATACGGATATCTGGGTCTCAATGGGCGAAGCGAAGGAGCTTTGGGCAAAAAGGATCGAGCTCTTAAGCCCTTATCAGGTCAACGAAAAGGTCATGTCTATGGCCAAGGAGGATGCGATTTTCTTGCACTGTCTGCCTTCTTTCCATGATCTGAAGACAACAGTCGGGAAACAGATTTATGAACAGTTCGGTTTAAAGGAAATGGAAGTTACTGATGAGGTCTTTGAATCAAAGCGTTCAAAGGTCTTCGATGAGGCGGAGAACAGGATGCATACGATCAAGGCGGTCCTTTATGCGACCTTGAAGAAGGAAGAGGATGAATTCTGAGAAGATCGTTGTTTCTTTAGGCGGAAACGCTTTGGGATATGAACCTTCTGAACAGCTTGAAAATGTGAAGAAGGCCGCAAAGATCATTGCGAAATTGGCGAAAGAGGGGCATCAGCTGTTGATCTGTCATGGCAACGGTCCCCAGGTCGGTCTGATTGATCTGGCGTTTGAGACAGGAGCTGTGCCAAAGATGCCTTTTGCGGAATGCGGTGCGATGTCACAGGGTTATATCGGTTATCATCTGCAGCAGTGTATCCGCAATGAACTGATGAAAGAAGGCATTGAAAAGGATTGTGTCAGTCTGCTTACACAGGTGGTCGTGGATGAAAACGATAAGGCTTTTTGTGATCCTTCCAAGCCAATCGGTCCTTTTTTGACTTATGAAGAGGCAAAAGAGAGAAGTGAACGGGACGGCTTTGTTTATAAAGAGGATTCCGGAAGAGGATATCGCCGGGTCGTGGCTTCTCCGCTGCCGATCGATATCGTCGAAAAGGAAAGCATCGGCAGGCTTTTGAAGGATTCGATCGTGATCTGCTGCGGCGGTGGTGGGATCCCGGTCGTTCGGAAAGAAACGGGATATGAGGGAATCTCTGCCGTGATCGACAAAGACAGAAGCAGTGCGCTTTTAGGAAAACTGCTCGATGGAGATAAGCTTCTCATCCTGACGGCAGTGGATCATGCCTATATCGATTTCGGAAAGCCGGGACAGAAAAAACTGGAGAGAGTGGATGCCGAAACGATGAGAGGCTATCTGAAAGAGGGCTACTTCGCCAAGGGAAGCATGTATCCAAAGGTGGAGGCCTGTCTTGATTTCGTGGAAAAAGGAAAAGAGGCGATCATCACCTCTTTGGATCAGGCTTTGCCTGCTTTGAAGGGGCAGACAGGTACCTGCATATGGAGCGGACAGTAATCCGCTTTTTATGTCAGATTTCGTGCAACAGTGACGATGAAGTCCTGCGCGTTGGTTATGATGGATCTTGCGGCAAGTGATCCACGGTCAGAGAGCTTGTTGGCGGTGAATTCGGAGATGTCCACACAATAGAAGTAGACCTGTCTGATATTGCCATAGCGGTCTTTGCGATAGGATGGTGTCATGTTTCCGGTAGCGATGGAGTGTAACATCGTAGCTACACAGATGAGTGTCGTCGCATCTTTTATCTGCTTGCGCATGGCATCTTGGGCTTCATAGACATTGCCATAGACTTCGGGAAGCGGTCCGTCATCCCGTATCGATCCGCCAAGGACATAGGGGATGTGGTTCTTTTCCAAAGAATAGATGATCCCGTCATGAATGCCTTCGTTCTGAATGAAGGCGGATATGCTTCCGTGGTATCTTACGCGGTTGATCGTATCAAGATGATTGTAATGGCCGTTGGGTTGAGAGACTTGCGTATAGATGTCCTGCCCCAGTGCGGTATGAAGATAGGCGCCTTCAAGGTCGTGTGTGGCCAGGGCGTTTCCGGCTAAGAGAGCGTGGACATAGCCGTTATCGACCAGTTTGGAGAAGGCTTCTCTTGTATCGGAGTCGAAAGCTGCCGCTGGTCCCAATACCCATACGATCTTTCCGTGTTCTTTGTCGTGTTTCAGGACTTCATAGAGTTCATCGTAATCTCTTGAAAAGGCGGTCTCCCTGCTGCGGTTGCCCCGGAAGGCGAAGACGTCTTTTTCTTCCGTTTCTTCATCAAAGCCGTTTGGCCATACAAAGATCCCTTCGTGTCCGTCTTCACTCCTGCCGCAGACCACCAGGTCGTCTTTTCTGATCCTTCTGGGTTCCGTGACTTCTATCTTTCCGTCTTTGTATACAGCTGTGCAGTCCATGCGGCTTTCTTCCGCAAGCAGCCATTTTCCGTCGATCTTGAAGTATTCCGGAAAGATCGACATGGCGTGATAGCCTTCCGGAGCGACACCGTCTCTTTCTGCCTTTACAAGGCTTGCGTCCGGTGCATCTTTCAGTGATGAAAAGTCAGGTTCGTGATATTTGCGCAGATCGAATTCCATATCTGTTTCTCCTCAACTAAAGGATAGCATAGAAAAGAAAAAGATCACTGCGGATCTTTCTTGTCGAGAGTATCTCTGAATACATAGTATTTCTGATAGAGGAATTCCGTTACCAGATTGATCGCCATGTTCAATATCGTGACGAGGTAGTCGTTCCAGTGCAATGAGGAAGTCAGATAATTTCCCAGCAAGGTGGAAAGCGGTGTGAATACGCAATAGTATGCGAATACCTTCAGCATCGCTACAGGTACATTGGATGCGGATTTGAAGGTGAAATTGCGGTTCAACGTGAAGTTCCAAAGGACTGAAAGGATCAGCGAGATCAGATAGCTTGGCCACCAGCCCAGTTTCAGTACGTCGTTGAATAACGCGAAACTGCCCAGCTGTATGATACCGGCGGAGATGGAGAACAGGGTGAATTTGATAGTCTGTACGAGATCTTTATTCATGATTTCTTTCCTTCAGATAGGCGTTTGCCTTGTATAAAGCTTCCTTCATGTTGTCGAAGGTAAGCAGTTCGTAAGTTTCTTCATAGGGAAGCAGACAGATCGTTTCAACTTCTTCTTCCTGTCGAAGCGGATCCTGATCTTTGAAATATCCCAGGAAATAGATCGAGACTTTGGGGATGCCGTTGGGCATGATGTAGGACAATTCTTCCCTGAAGGAAGTATTCAATTCTATATCGATACCGGTCTCTTCTTTTATTTCACGGATGGCTGCTTCTTCTTCGGTCTCGTCTTTTTCAAGATGTCCCTTGGGGAAGCCGTAATTGCCATGGAAGTCCTTGATGACAAGGAAACGGATCTGATCTTCGATCGTTGTGTAAACGATGGCTCCAGCACTTATTTCGGGCATATCTTGATTATATTCTTTTGAAGGGAAAATGTGAAAAAGATATGCATTTTTATGTCATTTGGGTGAGGATGCGTATAAAATTAAGACTGTATGAAAGTGTTGCTTCTGATCAATGCGAAATCGGGTGTGAAGAATTCAAAAGCGAATCTTTTGAATGTCATCGATACGTTTTGTGCCCATGGTCACTCGGTGAGTGCCTATGTCACACAGAGGCGAAACGATGCCTATGATTATCTGATGAAGAATCGGGTGAAATACGATCTCGTGTGCGTGTTCGGCGGGGATGGGACGATGAATGAAGTCACCAATGCCCTGATGAAGAAGAAACATAAGCCTTTACTGGGCTATTTCCCGAGCGGGACGATGAACGATTTTGGTTCCAATTTCGATTTGGGAAATGATTTCAAAAAGATCGCCGAGAGGATCTGTGAAGAGAATGTGCAGGAGTTCGATGTCGGGCGGTTCAACGATCGCTATTTCAACTATGTGGCTGCTTTCGGCGCGATGTGCGATGTGCCGTTTACGACTGACCGTGACGCCAAAGAGATCCTTGGCAATATCGCCTATATATTGGAGGGGATCTCCAAACTTCCGGAGATCAGGATGCATCCTATCCGTTACCGGATCGGCAGCAGACAATACAGGACCGATGCCTTGTTCGGACTGATCTATTCGGGAAACCGGGTTGCCGGAATGGAGCTGGAAGACAGGAAGAAGGCTTCGATCGATGACGGAAAGTTCAATGTGCTGATCGTCGATTATGTGCCGACCATATTCAATACACCGGATCTGATCTCGACGATATTGCAGCAGGACAAGTTCATCCACCGTTATCACACTAACAGTATCGTGATCGAATCCGATGAGGATGTGATCTGGACGTTGGATGGTGAGGAGGCCAAGATGAAGGGAAGGGCTGAGATCGTTAATCTGAACAAGGCCCTGAAACTGCTTGTATAGAAAAAATGCCGTCGGCGTGGAATCAAACGCGGCGGTTTTTTATAATGGAAATAGGAATCAGGAGGCTCAATATGATAATCAAGAAGGATGAGAGAACGTTCAAGACGAGAGTTGCGATGCGGGAAGGACCCGGTGAAGTATTCATACGGGATATCTGCAGTAAGGAAGATCTCTATGAGAAGGGAAGACTATATGCGCAAATGGTCTTGAAGAAGGACTGCGGTATCGGTTTTCATACGCATGAAGGGGAAAAGGAGATCTTTGTCATAAACAAAGGGAAGGCCATCTACAATGATGATGGCAATGAATATGAAGTAAAGGAAGGCGATGTGATGATCTGTGAGGACGGTCACGGACATGGGATCGTGAATGTGAATGATGAGGAGTGTCTGTTTACCGCTTTGATCGTTCTGAAATGATCATGACCGTGTCTTTGAGAGGACACTTGAATTATAATTGGATTCGAAAGAGGTGTGCGCTATGTCTGAAGCATTGAATATCGTAAAAGATCCCACGCTCACTTATAACCAGGAGTTGATCGCTTTGGCGAAGCTTGGTGAAAACAGTGACGATACGATCGTTTTTTCTGATGAATACTATAAGGCCAAGGAAGCCGGCGCTTTGTGTGATCTGGGAGAAGGCAAGATGCCTTACCGTCCCCGTTACATCTGTCCGGATTATGACCTGCTTTTTGAAAAGGGCTGTGACTTTTTAGGTCTGGAGCCGCCAAAGGATCTTCTGGAAGCAGTGAATGCACTGGAGATCTTTTATCGGCACGTTCCTTCCGTTACGACGTTCCCGGTCTATCTGGGAGATCTGGATAAACTGCTGGAGCCTTTCGTTTTGAAGGAGGATAGGGATTTTGCGAAGAAGGTATTGCGTCTTTTCCTGCTTCAGATCGATAAGGTACTGACCGATTCTTTCGTACATGCGGATATCGGTCCGGAAGATTCCGTTACCGGAAGACTGCTGCTGGAACTGACGGAAGAGATGCAGCTGGCGATCCCGAACCTGACACTAAAATACGATCCGGAAAAGACGAGTGACGATTTCGCTCTGGCTTGTGTCAGATGCATGTTGAAGTCAGCCAAGCCGTCTTTCGCCAATCACAGGATGTTTGTGAAGGAATGGGGCGAGAATTATGCGATCGCTTCCTGTTACAACGGTCTGCTTAAGGCGGGCGGCGGTTTCACACTTCCGCGTTTGAGACTATATGAATGTTCCTTAACAGCGAAGGATGTGGATGACTTCCTTGAAAGAGAATTGCCCAGATACATCGATCTGCAGCTTGAATATATGGATAAAAAAGTTAAATTCTGTGTCGAGGAAGCTTCTTTCTTCAAGGCAAACTTCTTAGTTACGGAAGGTTTCGTGAAACAGGAGAACTTTACCGGCATGTTCGGTGTGGTGGGATTGGCGGAATGTGTCAATCATCTGCTGGGCATCGAAGACAAGAAGAAGGGCTTCGGCATGAACAAGGAAGCGACCGATCTGGGTCTAAGGATCATGGATGTGATCGACAAGAGAGTGTCTGAACACGTAGCTCCGTATTGTGATGCGACAGGCCACCGCTACAGACTTCATGCGCAAGTCGGTATCGATACCGATGGCATGGATGATTCACCCGGTACACGTATTCCGATCTTTGCGGAGCCGACGATGTTGGAACAGCTGGAGACAAATGAGAAGTTCCATCCGTATTTCCCGACAGGAACAGGCGATATCTTCAAGTTCGAAGAGACTTATGAAAAGACACCGGAAGCTATATTGCCTATCATCAAGGGTTCTCTTTCAAGAGGTTTGCGTTACTTCTCCGGTTATCTGGAGAACTGTGATGTCGTAAGGGTTACCGGTTATCTGGTAAAGAAGTCGGAGATCGAAAAGCTCAAGGCCAAGAAACAGTCTTTGAACAATGTCACCGTCTTTGGCAAGGGTGCTCAGGAAGGTGCCCATGCCCTGGACAGAAGGATACAGCGTCATGAGGACAGCACCGGTCAATAAGATCATCCCCTTTTCCAATGTAGATGGTCCATCGAACAGGATGGCCATCTTTTTTCAGGAATGTCCGTTCAACTGCCGTTTCTGTCACAATCCTGAGACGATCAACATGTGCAATAACTGCGGGGACTGCATCAGGACCTGCCCGGTGAATGCGCTAAGTCTGAAAGAGGGAAAAGTCGTCTGGGACAAGGATGTCTGCGTGGGCTGTGATACCTGCATCAAGACCTGTACCCATAATGCGTCGCCCAAGATCACGATGATGAGCGTGGATGAAGTGCTGGAACAGGTGAAGCGGGTCGCTCCCTATATCGCGGGGATCACGCTTTCCGGCGGGGAATGTACGCTTCGGAAGGACTTCATCATCGAACTGTTTCCGAAGGTGAAGGAAATGGGACTGACCACATTGTTGGATTCAAACGGTTATCTGGATTTTGAAAAAGAGAGTGAGATACTGGAGTATTGCGACGGGGTGATGCTGGACGTGAAGGCTTATAAAAAGGACTTCTCGGACTGGCTGATCCGTTATCCCAACGAAGTCATCCTTAAGAATCTGCACTATCTTCTGTCGGTAGGAAAACTTGAAGAGGTGCGTACGATCATCTTCCCGGACAGGGATAAGGAGAACACAGAGACGGTCACCTATGTTGCAGGAGTCATACAGGACAAATGCCGCTACAAGATCATCCGTTATCGCCAATTCGGAGTGAGGGATGAGCACCGAAAGGAACTGGGCGATCTCACAACGGATGAGGATTATGCCTTATCCTTCGTAGGCCTCGCAAAGTCGTTAGGTGCTTCGAAGGCCATGTTGATATAAAGAAAACAGATCTGCTGATGCAGATCTGTTTTTCAGAAAGGGTTGCTTACTGTTTATTTCATCAGAGATGTCAACAGACCGAGCAGTTCAGTACCGTTGGACTGGTTAGCAGTCGGCTTGTTGGCAGAACCGAGAAGCGAACCGAGCAGTTCGATACCTGCGTTTGCGCTGGACTGGCTGGAGTTGCCGCCTAAGAGGCTTCCAAGCAGACCGGCTGCCGGGCTTGACTGGGCGTTGGATACGTTTCCGCCACCGAGTAATGCAGCGATATCGGAAAGATCGATGCCGTCAGACAGGTCGACTTTGTTGGTCTGTGGTTTTGCGGCAGTAGCAGTCGTAGCTGTGCTTAAGCTGTTGAGAAGAGCCGGTGCGACAGCGTTGAGGACTGCGTTGACTTCCTTGGCGGAAAGTCCGGATTCCTTAGCCAGTGAGCTGACAACAGTCTTCTGATCCTTGCCCAGGATGTGGCCGATGATCTTTGCGCCATCCGTGGAGTCGCCGTTCTTGATCTGCTGGGATACGGTATCAGTGCTCGTGTGTTGTGTCAGAGCGTTCAGTAATGAAGTGGCACCATCTTTTTTGGAAGCGTTCTTCGTCAGATAAGTGATGAGAAGAGGTACTGCCATCATAAGAAGCTTGGAGATGCCGTTGCCTGAAACACCTGTTTTCTTGGAAACAGAGTTGATCGAATCGTTGCTTGTCAGCGATCCTAATAATAACTGTAATAGATTCATTAGATTCTCCTTACTATTTGTAATTTTATTTTACAACTTTTTTGATATTGAAATAAATATTATTGGATACCCGAAAATGTAAAAGATATTAAAAGTGGCGTTTTCGGTGTTTTCGCCTCGTATAGGCCTAACTTGTGTTAATATATTTAGTATGTTTGACCTGTTGAAAAGATATACAAAAGACGGATGGTGGGCGGCCCTTCTGGGACCGGTCTTTACCATTCTTGAGGTCGCTGTCGATGCGTTCATCCCGCTTGTCATGTCTTCGATCATCGATAAGGGGATCTATGAGTTCGGGGGCGATATGAACTACATCTGGCGCAGAGGAACGCTGATGATCCTGCTGGCTGTTCTGGGTGCTGTCTTCGGTTCCCTGTCGGGGCTTTTCTCTTCGATCGCTTCGACCGGGTTCATACGTAATATCCGGGAAGCTATGTTTTCGAAGATCCAGGAATTCAGCTTTGAGAATATCGAGAAGTATCCGGTTCCGACGATCGTGACCCGTATGACCACGGATATGCGAATGCTGAGGATGGCCTATGTCTCTATCGTCAGGATGCTGATAAGAGCACCGTTCAACCTGATATTGAGTGCCTATTTCGTATTTACTTTGAATCCTTCTCTGGCGAAGGTCTTTGCTTTCGTTCTTCCGATACTGGGATTCGGACTGGTCTTCATCTTCATGAAGGCACATCCGCTTTTCCGTAAGATGATGGTGAAGTTCGATGCTTTGGACAGCGATCTGCAGGAGAATATCGAAGGGATCCGTGTCGTCAAGACGTTCGTAAGGGAAGATCACGAAAACAAGAAATTCGATGATGCTTCGAAAGCTGTCATGGATGCACAGAGACGTGCAGAAAGCATCGTCATCCTGAACAGACCGTTTTTTGAGCTGGTCATGTATGCCTGCATGATCATCATTGCCTGGTTAGGCGGAAGGGATGTCATCGGCGGTACGATGACGACCGGCAATTTCATGGCTTATATCTCTTACATCAGAGGTATCCTGTTTGCGCTTCTGATGATCTCGAACGTTTTCCTTCAGATCGTCATGGCACAGGCTTCGGTAGACAGAGCCAATGAGATCCTGTATGAGGAACCGAGGATCACCGATAAGGATTGCGACCCTGATCTTGAAGTGAAAGACGGTTCGATCGAATTCAGGAACGTTTCTTTCAAATATTCCGATGATGCGGAAAAGGACGCTTTGAGCGATATCGATCTGTCGATCGGTTCCGGTGAGGTCATCGGTATCCTGGGACCGACCGGTTCTTCGAAGTCGACGCTGGTCCAGCTGATCCCGCGTCTTTATGATGTAAGTGAGGGTGAGGTCCTTGTGGGCGGCCATAACGTCAAGGAATACAAATTGGATAAACTGCGTGATGCAGTCGCGATGGTGCTGCAGAAGAATACCTTATTCTCCGGTACGATCGAAGAGAATATGAAGTGGGGCGATCCCAACGCAAGCCATGAACAGATCGTTGAGGCCTGCAAGTATGCACAGGCGGATGATTTCATCCAGCTGATGCCGGAAAAGTATGAGACAGAGCTCGGACAGGGCGGCGTCAATGTTTCCGGTGGACAGAAACAAAGACTCTGTATCGCCAGAGCACTTCTGAAGCATCCGAAGATCATCATTCTGGATGACTCGACAAGTGCCGTCGATACGGATACCGATCATCGCATCCAGCTGGCTCTCAAGGAGAAGCTTGGCGGGATGACGACGATCATCATCGCCCAGCGTGTCGCTTCCGTGAAGGAAGCGGACCGTATCATCATCATGAATGATGGAATGATACAGGATATCGGCAAGCACGATGAACTTCTGAAGAGAAACGATGTCTATCGCGATCTTTATCACACACAGATGGAAGGAGCTCTGGAATAATGGCAGACACAGGTTACAGACAGCTCCGTACATCGCGGGCCAATGACGTCATGGGAACGATCGTCAGGACGTTCTCCTATATCGGAAAGCGGTATCGTTTCCGTTTTATCGCGGCGATCTGTTTTACGATCCTTTCTTCTCTGACCGGGATTATCAGTTCCTATCTGTTTACCCCGATCATAAACAACTATATCGTTCCGTTTATCGGACAAAGCAATCCCGACATGAGCGGTTTCATGCGGATGCTGGGAGTGATGGTGGCTGTTTACAGCGGCGGTCTGATCTCCTCTTATTGTTTCTCCAAGCTCATGTCCCTGGTTTCTACGGGTGTGCTCAATGACATGCGACAGGATCTGTTCCGCGTCATGGAGAAACTGCCGGTCAAATTCTTTGACACCAGGACCCATGGCGAGGTCATGAACTACTATACCAACGACATCGATACGATAAGGCCGATGATCGCTGACGGTTTCCCGACTCTGATCACGACTATGATCACGATCGTGGGTTGTTTCGCTTTCATGTTTGCACTGAATTTCAGACTCACATTGATCATGGTGGTCTTCTTCAGTTTCATGTTTGTCGTGACTTATCTGCTTGCGAAGGGCTCTAGAAAGACGTTTGCGGGTCTGCAGAAACAGATCTCCAATATCAACGGCTATACCCAGGAGATGTTCTCGGGACAGAAGGTCATCAAGGTTTTCAATCACGAGAAGCAGACAATGGACGGTTTCATGGAATTCAATAAGAAACTTCATGAGTATTCTCTGCGTACCAACGCTTATGCTTCCGTTCTGATGCCGATCAACGCGAACCTGTCTTATATCGCTTATGCGATCGTGGCAGTCATCGGTTCCAAGATGTGCATCGAGGGGAATATGCGTATCGGTGATCTGACTTCCTTCTTACTGTTTGTCAGACAGTTCGGTGGTCCGATCTCCAATCTTTCCCAGCAGTTCAATGGCATCATGATGTCTTTGGCCGGAGCGGAGAGAGTCTTCGATCTGATGGACAGGGAAGGCGAACTGGATTTCGGTATCGTCGAATTGGTGAATGTGGAAGAAGACAGGGAAGAACTTGTCGAGACCGATCGAAAGACGGAAAGATGGGCTTGGAAGATCCCAATCGATCCACCCAAATATGTTGAGTTAAAAGGTGACATTCGTCTCAATAACGTCACGTTCTCCTATGTGGAGGGAAAGACGGTTCTGAAGGATGTGTCATTATATGCCACACCGGGTCAGAAGATCGCTTTCGTCGGTTCTACCGGCGCCGGCAAGACGACGATCACCAATCTGATCAACCGCTTCTACGATGTGGAAGATCTCAAAGGTATGATCACGTTCGATGGCATTCCGATCAAGGAGATCAAGAAAGACGATCTGAGAAGATCGGTCGGTGTGGTCTTGCAGGATACGAACCTGTTCTCCGGCACGATCATGGACAATATCCGTTATGGCCGTCTCGATGCGACCGATGAGGAATGCATCAAGGCAGCGAAGATCTCCAATGCGGATTCTTTCATCGAGAGATTGCCGCACGGTTATCAGACGATGCTGACAGAGAACGGTTCGAATCTGTCGCAGGGACAAAGACAGCTTCTCAATATTGCCAGGGCAGCAGTCGCTGATCCGCCGGTCATGGTGCTTGATGAGGCGACATCTTCGATCGATACACATACGGAAAAGCTGATCGAAAAGGGCATGGATGAGCTGATGAGCGGAAGGACGACTTTCGTTATCGCCCACCGTCTGTCTACCGTACGTAATGCGAATGCGATCATCGTACTGGAACACGGACAGATCATTGAACGCGGTACGCATGAGGATCTGATCGCCCAGAAAGGCCGTTATTATCAGTTGTATACAGGTAAAGCACAGTTGGAGTAAAAAAGACTGTCTATCCTGTGAAAAAAAGTGTAGAATAGTATATGCAAAAAGAATATGGACCTCAGGATGTAGCTCAGCTTGGTGGAGCGCTTGCTTCGGGTGTAAGAGGTCAAGGGTTCGAATCCCTTCATCCTGACCATATTCTTT
>CADBND010000028.1 GCA_902795875.1 uncultured Erysipelotrichaceae bacterium | reverse complement strand
TGACCGTATACGGAGCTGATGAGGATATGGCCAGACTGATCAAAACGCTTGCCCTCTCGGAAGGCCTCTTCCTCTGGACGCCTGAAAAACAGGACTGAACTTTAAAAAGACCTCGCGGTCTTTTCAGTTTATATACATGTCTTCATATATTGACACCGAGACTGTGATCTGGGAAGCGTCTTTGTTTCGCTCGGATATGTGTGCCGTAACGATATATCTTTCGCTGTCCAGAAAGCGAACCATGTCCTTTTCATCAGGAACTACGATACGACCGTTTCCTTCGACCCCGTCGATCTTACAATCGACGATCCGTTTTCCCTGATACGCAAGAAGGACGCCGTCATTTATTTCACAGCCATTCATCTCATCCGCATCGTAATCCTCAAGCCGGTACGAAGCATCCAGGATGTGCCGGTAACGGGAAGGATCGATCCTTTCATAGATCCCGACAAGATACCGGATCTCTCCGCTTTCCTCATCCGCGGACAGATACTGGATCCGGAAATAAGGCGATACGAGATCTTTTGTGATCTGTTTCAGTTCCTCATCGTCAGCGATCAGATATCTGCTCAGGACATCCGCGCTTCCCTTCATGAAGAGTTTCCGGAAACTGACGATCGAGAAATCGATCACAATATCTCTTTCCCGGACATCGATCAGCCATCGCTCTTCCTCCCGCGCTTTCAGTTCCCGGAAACAGGAACGAAAGCCTTCCTGTAAATAATAGCTTTCCATTATCTCTTTCCGGTCGATGAAGAACGGTTTCAGGAAACGTTTCTCGAAACTCTCCTCATCCAGAAAAGCGATCTTTCTTTTCAGTAAGGCATGTTCGTTTTCGACATGTTTTCTTTCACTTAATGATCCGTACATAAATTACCTCCGTATATCTTTCATCCTAAAGGAAGAAAAAATACGAAGAT
The DNA here is from genome assembly GCA_902795875.1 of uncultured Erysipelotrichaceae bacterium. GTDB lineage: Bacteria > Bacillota_I > Bacilli_A > Erysipelotrichales > Erysipelotrichaceae > Colivicinus. The sequence goes on along the minus strand of CADBND010000028.1, from coordinate 2,321 downwards.
ATATCCATTAACTGTATCCTATATGATCCCTAACGGAATCAGAGTCACCAGACAAAGTGCCACCAGACCCCAGACGCTTCCTAAAAAGATATACTGTTTCTTCTTCTCCATATAGGGAACGAAGTTGCAAGCCAGGAAGAAAGGGATGTAGGTCGTAACGAACACCGGAAGGACGCCCCACCATTTATATACCCAGATGAAGGAATGATTGGAAGTACCTGCCAGGAAAGACTCCACCAGCGCAAACAGCGCCGCCATCGACAAAGCACCGATCCATTTTCTTTTTGTATCGGGTTCTTCCGGAAGCATCTTGTAAGAAATGATACCTGCCAGAGAAAACATCATCGACAGTTCCCAGCACACCCCGATCAGCAGGATGAATGTCGTCGAGGCGTTACTGACTGACCAGAGCGGATATCCGAAGAAATGAGCGATGACCGCATTGCCGATCTCGTAAAGCCAATGGACCCCGTACAGGGAAAACCCCGCAACGATCGCCTTATAGTCCTTCTTCTTGTATTCGCTCCAGTAAACATAAAAAACAACAGAAAGGATAAAAATAAAAGTCCAGTTGAAATTCTCGGTGCTGCGGACGAGGATCGCATCGACAAGATCCTTCGCCTGCTGGCTGCCGTCTCCCCAAAACACAAACATTTTGATTATCTCTCTTTCTCTATGTTTCCATTATGACACAGAAGACATAAAAAAGAGGGGATGTCGTTCCCCTCTGTCTGTCCCTTATTCTCCGGCTGTGTAGTAATTGAGATCCACCGGATCCAGGCTGTTGATCGTACAGTTGCCCTGACTGTCTTCGTGCCAGTTCATCAGATAGATGTCGCTCTTCGGTTTGTCGCTGACCGTCTTGCCCAGGCACAGAGCCATGTAGTCCGTACCATCGCCGACGCGGGCAGCCAGAACCTGTAGCGGTTCATAGGATACACCTGTCAGACTCTTTGCCGCCTTTTCAAAGCTTTCCTTGATGCCTTTGGGAAGCGTGACCTTCTTATCGTATTCCTTTATCGTCAGCATCGCAGTGAAGTCGTTTTCCTCAGTGTTCTTTTTCGTCATGATGTTCGGGACTTCGAGCTTGTTTACGGATTTTGCCTCACAGCTGTTATCCGTATCGCGATACACCACGATGACGTAATAAGCGACATCGTCGCCCGTTCCGGCCTTGCTTCCCTTCGCCAGATAGACGAAGTTCATGCCGGACACCAGTCTTGTCGCCAGGACTCTCACCGGTTCATAGGATACACCTGTCAGATCCTTGATCCCTTCATAGAAGATCTCGTCCTCACCCTTATCGAGGACCTGTGTATAATCCGTATAGATCTGCCATTGCGCTTCATTTGTATCCTGATTCTCTTCCGGCTTTGTTTCCGGTGTTACCGGTGTTATAGGTGCTTCCGGTATCTCCGGTGTCTCCGGCTTCTGTTCCGGAACTTCTTCCTTCTTCTCGCTCACATAGGTAAACAGGATATCGTCGCCATCATTGACAGGGATGTCCATCGGTTTCGCATCGCTCTCTTCGCCATTGACCGTTAAGACCCAACGGGAATCTTCATCGGCCTTGAGACCGTTGATGACAGTGATCACGTCTTCATCCATCTCGAAGGAAAGACCTAAGCTCTTCTGGACATCATATAGAGCCTCCACAAGGGTATCCTTTCTGGTCTCCACACCGTACGCAAAACTGTTTTCCTGATCATCGATGACTGTCACCCGGATGGACTTGGCTTTATTCTGACAGCCGCTCAGCACCATCAACAGGATCATCAATATACTTATCGTCTTTTTCAATTCAAATCACCTCTCAAAAACTATTCTTTTGGCCATTTGCCGCCATTCTTACAATACTGATAGACCGCATCAAGAAGCTTTTCTTTGGCTTCCCTGTCTATCCTGAATTCATACCACTTTCTTTCCTGCTTATCAGCGCCTTTATAGATCGCTGACATGTTTTCTTCGCTCGGCCCATCCAACAGCACCATGTCCGGATCATCCACGACTCTGCGTACGACCCTTCCTTCTTTGGTGTAAGTTGAGAAACGTTCCAGATCTTCCTCAGACCATTCCTTTTCGATCGTCTTTTCCTTGCCGGAAGCATTATAGTAGGTCGCATAGAAAGTGGTCGAATCTTCATTCACATAGATGTCGAAACTGTCGAGCAGATCCACCGGTTCCTCCACATAGGAAGTCGGCCTGCTTCGCATCCAATGGAATTCCGCAAGATCCCTTCCCGTCACATCCAGGACCTCTTCGACAGGGAACCATTCCGTTGAATCGATCGGTTCACTGATATATTCCTCTTTGACCTCGTT
>CADBND010000027.1 GCA_902795875.1 uncultured Erysipelotrichaceae bacterium | reverse complement strand
GCGGCGGATCGCCGGAATATTGCGGCGTCCAGGGAAGAGTCGACATCATTACCGGTACCTTAGGCAAGGCACTTGGCGGAGCATCCGGCGGCTATACCTCCGGCAGGAAAGAGATCATCGACCTGCTCAGACAAAGAAGCAGACCTTATCTTTTCTCCAACTCCCTCGCTCCGGCGATCGTCGGTGCCAGCATCGAACTCTTCGACATCCTTTCAAAAGGCGATGAACTCAGAAAGCACCTGATGGACGTCACCCAGTACTACCGCAACAAGCTGAAAGAAAACGGCTTCGACATCATCGACGGTACCCACCCGATCGTACCGATCATGTTGTACGACGAGAAACTTGCTGTGGAATACGCTGCCAAGATGCGGGAAAAAGGCATCTACGTTGTCGCCTTCTCCTATCCGGTCGTGCCGAAAGGAAAAGCCCGTATCCGTACACAGGTCTGCGGAAACCACACAAAACAAGACATCGACCACGTCGTCGAATGCCTGATCAAAACCAGAGAAGAGATCGGACGCTAAGCGATCTTAAACAGAAATCATTCCTACAGAAAGCCCTTTTTCAAAAAGGGCTTTTATTTAGGGAAATACTTGGAAGAAACTCCTTTTCTTTTTCTGTAAAAATTAAATCGTCAGGAAGGTATATTTTTATGGAAGAAAAAGGATTCAAGACACCCGATAAACTCTGGAACCCCATGTTTATCTCTGTCTTTATATCAAATGTATTATTCACATTGAGTGCGCAGATGTCCAATTCGATGCTGTCGCTCTACGCCAAATCCACAGGAGCACCCGCCGATCAGATCGGTCAGCTCATGTCGATGTTTGCTTTGACGGCACTCATATTCCGTTTCATCGCCGGACCGGCGATGAACGCCTATAACCGGAAAAGACTGTTCCAGATGGCCATGATCCTGTTCGGAACATCCTATCTGGGCTTCGCTCTTTCGCCCTTCCTATCTGGTAAAACAGGGATTGGTGTCATCACCGTCATGAAATTCTTCCGTCTCTTACAAGGCATAGGCAATGCCTTCGGAAATGCCTGTATGCTGACGATCGTCGCTGACTGTATTCCGAAAGATCAGTTCTCCTCCGGAATGGGCATCTTCGCTCTTGCCCAGTCAGTTGGCCAGACAATAGGACCTACTGTCGGCGTCAATCTCAAAGATCTCGTCGGCTACAACGTTGCCTATCTGATCACATCCGCAATGATGTTTGGATCGATGATCCTCGTCGGGCTCATCGTCAAAGTTCCTAACCGCGGTACCGGTATCTTCAAACTCAATCTCAACAATATGATATCCAAGGAAGCACTTCCTCCTTCAGGGATCAACTTCCTGATCAATATCGGTGTCACTTCCATCAACTCTTTCTTCTTAGTCTATGCACAAGAAAGAGGGATCCCGCAGGCATCACTTTACTTCACAGTCAATGCCCTCGCTCTCATGGCATCCAAACCACTGGTAGGAAAGATGACCGACAAATACGGATTCGTCAAAGTCGCCATCCCTGCCGTCCTGATGACATCCCTGTCACTGTTCCTGATCGGACAGTCCACGAAGCTGTGGCACCTGATCATCGTCGCCATCATCAATTCCTTCGGATACGGTTCTGTACAGCCGGCTGTACAGTCCCTGTGCATGAAATCCGTACCCCCGGAGAAAAGAGGTTCAGCTTCTTCCACCAACTTCATCGCATTGGATTCCGCAACACTGATCGGGCCGGCGATGTGCGGACAGGTCGCAAAAGCTCTCGGTTATACTCCGACGATGTGGACCATCATGGCGGTCATCGTACTGTCTGCAGCCGTCTACACATACCTGTTCAGAAAACAGCTGACCAAGATCGAAACAGACTTTGAAGCCAGACAATAGAAAGAAATATGAGGTCTTCCATGAAGACCTCATTTTATTGAACCTATAAATTCAGACAGTATCCTTTCGTATTCGACCGGATGCTTCACGACCGACTCCGCATGATCGGCTCCCTTGAAGATATGGATCTGACTTCGCGGATCCTTACAAAGCTTATACATCGTCTTACTGTGATCGCAATCGATCAGTTTGTCGCTGTCTCCATGCATGAAACAGATCGGCACATCACTGTTTTTTACTGCCTGAATAGGTGAAACATCCTTGAGAAAGTAGCGATACTGGATCTTGCCTAAAAGTATCACAAGCGGGATCACAAAGACAGGCGGGATGTGCAGATTGTTTACGACATATTCATCAAACAGCCTCTTGCTGTCGGAAAAGGGACAATCCGCTACGACAAATGCCGGCTTCTCATATTTCAACGCCAGTAAGACTGTCGCTGCTCCCATCGATTCGCCATGTAGTGCGATCTTCACGTCTTCCCCATATCTTTCCTTCACAAGCTTTATCACCGCACAAAGATCCTTCACTTCCTCCTGTCCCAACGTGGAATAAGGACCGGTGGATCTTCCGAAATACCGCTCATCATAGATCACGATATCGTATCCCAGCTTGTAAAACATATTCGCATACTTCAGAGAAGCATAACGGTTTGCTGTATGCCCATGGGCAATGATGGCGACCTTTTTCCCGTCTCCTTTTTCATTGGAAATGAATTCTCCCGAGATCGTCGCATCATTACTCGAAAGCACAAATGCTTCTCTTTTCCAATCGTTCTCGTAAGCATCGATCCCTTCGCTAAAGCCTTTGTCGATCTCCGACCTGCGCATCTCTTCTTCGCTGTATCTTTTGGGATGCGTGATCAGTTTCAGACACATCTCAGCGAGAAAGAAGATCACCGCAAGCAGAAGCAGGATCAGAATGAAAAGGATCTTCATCATTTTCCTTCCCTGTGTTTTTTCGCCGCAAAGAAAAGCGGAACGAAAGTAAGAAGGATCAGGACCGTCGACACCAGAAACAGCACATGTGTCGGAAGATAAGCACTCAATCCGTTGGAATCGATGATCTCACCGTTGTTCTTGATGATCGGGTTGGCGATAAAAGGCGAAACGATCCACGGGATCAGAACGAAAAAGATGATACGGAAGCCCTCGAACTGTCCCTTAGAATCCTCCGGAAACAATTGTTTCATCCAGACCGAAGTTACCTGCATAAACATGATGTAACCGCAACCGAAGAAAAACAATCCTACCAGAAGCGACCAGTTCAGGATCGTAGAAGGATCGATGTACTGCGGACGGCCAAACAGCCCTAATAACCCGACACCGACCATACTCAGAATGATCGAAACGGAAGCCGCCAGAGTGAACTTTCCCTTATTCAGCAGTTTCGAAGAAGGGATCACGGAAAACATGCCCAGGATCAATGCGATACCCTGTATGATGCCGATGGAATCGGCTGAGAAGCCGAGATAATAGATCATATAGTTTCCGACATGCGGATAATAGACATTGAAAGCAATGAAATAAGTGGTCAAGACCAGGAAGACCCAGACCAGCTCCTTATGTTTCAGCAGTTCCGAAAGATTGAATGCCTTACAGAGCTGGGAAAAGAAACTGCCCTCCTTATACGGTTTCAGATCCTTGCGGTCTTCCACCAGGAAAAGAGAAAGGATACCGAAGACGATCACCAATCCGCCGAATACGACAAACAGACGCATGTAGTTGTCTTCGCTTCCGATCAGGATCCCACCCAGTATCGTACCTAATATCGTACCGATGACCGGCTGCGTAGCCAAAGCGGCACCGATACCACCCCTGTTTTCCTCGGTCATCGAATCATTCAGCCAGGCATTGAAACTCGCATCGTTGCCCATCGAACCGAAGAAAGACATCAGCGCATCCGCAAGAACGACAGCCGTACCGGCTACGACGACGACGTTGGCCGCATTCCCCTTCGCAATGAACTCCGTCGTCCCAAACAGGATCGTGAAGATGCCCCACAGGATATAACCGACAGCCATGAACGGCTTCCGCTTGCCACATCTGTCAGACAATGTTCCAAATAAGAACGTGGATACAGTCGTCGCGATCGCCGACACCGCAACCATCCAGGAAATGATGGTCGGATCCTTGGCGATCTTGGCATAGACAAATGTATTGAACCATTGATTCTCAATATTCCAGCACAACTGGCCGATCAGACCGAGTCCCCAGACCAGGACCCAGAAACGCAGATTAGATCTTTTTTTCATATGCTTTATACCCCTCGATTCCATTGTAAAAACTCGTTTCTTCACTGTCAAAAGAACAAACAAAACAAAATAATACCATCTTGAATGATCGTACAAGAAGATCCATCGATCTTATTGATTCCGATTACATCAAAGATCAGAAATATACTTGACAATTATATCGGATGACGATATAGTGTATATATCGAGAGACGATATATCGTTTGACAATATAGGAGGATATCTATGCCGGAAAATATTGTACTGACTGAAGCAACCTATTACATCCTGCTTTCTCTCTATGATCCCCAACACGGTTATGGCATCATGCAGGAAGCAGAACGGCTCTCCAGAGGACGTGTCCGTCTGGCAGCCGGGACATTATACGGTGCTTTGAACTCTATGGTGGAAAAAGGGTGGATCATACAACTTCCTGTCGAAGACGGGAGCCGAAAAAAGAATTACCAGATCACTCCCTTAGGATTGAAGATCCTGAAAGATGAAATTGAACGCTTAAGAGAACTTGTCGCAAACGGCGATGAGATCATGAAAGGAAACAACAATGACTGAAACAATGACAAAATACAGATGGTTCTGGGTATGGGACTTTGAAAAAGAAGAGCGCTGGCTCAATGAGATGGCTGTAAACGGATGGACCTTAGTCGAAGTTGGCTATTGCCGCTATACATTTGAAAAGACAGAAGCGAACGAGTATACAGTCCGTCTGGAGATGCATCCCTTTGATGAAGACTACATCAACTTTATGGAACAGACCGGTGCGGAATATATCGGCAGAGTCTTACAATGGGTCTACTTCCGCAAGAAGAGCGAGCTGGGCAGATACGACATCTTTTCCGATCTCGATTCAAGGATCGCTCATCTCAGCAAGATCCACAAGATGGTCCTGATCTTAGGCCTCGCAAATCTTCTGATCGGCATCGCAAATCTGCTGATTGGTGATGCCAATTCCTTTACGGCCGTAATGAACCTGCTGGTAGCGACCCTGCTT
>CADBND010000026.1 GCA_902795875.1 uncultured Erysipelotrichaceae bacterium | reverse complement strand
CGGATCCCCTTGAAAACGCTCTTCTGCACAAAACCGGTCTTGAACGTGAGATAGATGTGTGTCCCCAAAAGAAACAGGATCATCGCAGGCCCCCACATGATATTGTTATCGATCCAGACAAGTATATCGTTCATACGTATCCCCTTTTTCTCTAAATTCAGTATTCCTTTCTATTCTATCGCATTTCAAAAAATACAGGCCTTCCCGCCTGTATTTTCTGACAATTTTTTCAAACTTTTCTCAATTCTATGTAAACTTTTTCAATCAGAAAGAACCTATCTGCTGAAATCCCAATCGATATCACCGCTTACGGTATCGATATGTAAGCGTATCCTTCCTTCTCCTGAAATATTGGTATCCTTCATGATCTTATGAATACGGATATCCGCATCCCTTCTCGATCCGTCGACTAGGATATCCACATCGCCGTTCACCGTATGGATATCGATATCTTCACATTTTAGCATATCGATATCGAAATCACCGTTAACACTTTCGCCCCGGAAAGAACCTTCAAGCACGATATCTTTCATATCGGCATCGCCGTTGACCGATTTGATCTTCATTTTCCCGCAACGGCACCTTTCGATCTCCATATCACCATTAATTGTTTCGATAAAGATCTCACCGGCCACGATATTGTGAATATCAAGATCGCCGTTCACATCGCTGATATGCATATCCAGGATCTCGTTTTCCGGCAAAAAGATCTTCGCACGATGGGATGAGACCTTTCCCACAAACAGTTTTGAAAGTGAAGTGAACAGCTGGTCGAAGCCCTTCACGCTGTCTTCCTGTTCGATCTTCAATACATCGTTGTTTCTCGTGATCTTCAAAGAGGTATATTCATCCTCATCGAATTCGACACGGACTGCATCTGTATCATCCGCTATGAATTCGATATGATAGGTATTGACTTGCAGATCGATCTTTCTAACTCCGGTATAGATATCATCCAAAACCTCCGTCTCTTTGTATTTGATCTGCTTTTCTTTGTCAGAAGATCCGAAAAGGGAATCGACGATCTTCTTTGCGCTCCCCAGAGAAACGATGACTTCTTCCTCGCTCTCACCGTTTTCCACACGATCGCTGATCATCTCTTCAAAATACGACAGGATGTCTTCGATCTCTTCGATATTTCTGCTTTCCAGCTCTCTTCTGAGTGTCTCCAGATATTCGTTCCTTTTCATTTCTTTATCTCCTCTGCTATGTATTCGTAGATCTTCATCAGTTCTTTGAAATCCAACAGATATTCCCTGATCTTTTCTCTCCCATCATCTGTGATGGAATAGAATTTCCTTAACCGGCCGTTATGTTCGACGGAATAGGAAGTCAGACATCCGTTGCTTTCCAGACGCCTGAGGATCGGGTACAGCGTCGACTCCGAGATGTCCATGACCGGACTTAAGGATTGTATGATCTTGTATCCATAGGAATCTTCGTTCAGCAGTGATGCCAGAACGCAGACATCCAGCGAACCCCTTTTCAGCTGTATATCCATAAATGCCTCCTTACATACATTACTATATATTGCATAGTATTATATGTCAAGCAGTATTCTATCCAAAAAAAGAGGCTTTTTCAGCCTCTTATATGACGATATTGACCACTCTTCCCCGTATGACGAAGTGCTTTCTGATCTCATGCCCTTCGATATACTTTATGACATTCTCCTGCGAAAGTGCAGTCTCATAGACCTCTTCATCCGAAGCATCGGAAGCGATCGTGAATTTCGCTCTGACCTTGCCATTGACCTGAACGGCGATCTCTTTCTCTTCCACGACCAGCTTCGAAGGATCGAAAGTCGGCCATTGACGGTAAGCCAGATCATCCTTCCCCGTCAGCATCTCATACATCTCACAGCCAAGGTGCGGTGCATAGACCGACAGCATCTGCACGAAGTCGACCGCATAAGGCTTGTAGACCTTGCCTTCCTTATAACACTCGTTGATGAAGATCATCATCTGGGAGATCGCGGTATTCAGACGCAGATTTTCGATATCTTCAGAGACCTTCTTTACCGTGAAGTTGTATACATAATCGAGCTTGCCGTCGTTTTCTTCAACGAGTTTGGAATCATCGCTCATCAGACGGTATACTCTCTCAAGCCATCTGTGCGCACCTTCGATGCCCTGCGTTGACCATGGCTTGTCCGCCTCCAATGGTCCCATAAACATCTCATAGAGCCTCAGCGTATCGGCACCGTATCTTTCAACGATATCGCTCGGATTGACGACATATTCCGGGAAACGTTTGCCCATCTTGATGCCGTTGGAACCGAGGATATAGCCCTGATGTACCAATTTCTGGAACGGTTCGGCACAAGGTGCCAGACCCTTATCGAAGAGATAATTGTTCCACATACGCGAATACAGAAGATGTCCCACCGCATGTTCCGGACCGCCGATATACAGATCTACCGGCATCCAGTGTTTCAGAAGTTTCTGATCCGCGAATTCCTTATCGTTGTGCGGATCGATATAACGTAAGAAGTACCAGGAAGAACCGGCAGAACCCGGCATCGTCGAAGTTTCTCTTTTCCCCTTCTTTCCATGGTATTCCACGTTGACCCATTCGCTAGCCTTATCCAGAGGTGCGCCAGTCTTGCTGGGACCGTAATCAGAAAGTTCCGGCAGGATCAAAGGCAGATCCTCATCGTCAAGAACGCCCGTCGTACCGTCCTCATAATGGATGATCGGGATCGGTTCGCCCCAGTAACGCTGTCTGGCGAAGATCCATTCTCTAAGCTTATAGTTGACCTTCTTCTTGCCAAGACCTTTTTCTTCCAGCCATTCCAGCATCGCGTTGATCGCATCTTCCTTGTTCATGCCATCCATGAAACCGGAATTGATATGGATGCCGTCCTGTGTCCAGGCTTCCTTGCTGATATCGCCGCCCTCCAGTACCTGGATGATGTCGATACCGAACTTCTTCGCAAATTCGTAGTCACGCTGGTCATGTGCCGGAACAGCCATGATGGCACCTGTTCCGTATGTCATGAGCACATAATCGGAGATCCAGATCGGGATCTTCTTTCCGTTCACCGGATTGATCGCATAAGCTCCGGTAAATACACCGGTCTTGTCTTTATTCAGTTCCGTCCTTTCCATTTCGGACTTGGAAGCACATTCTTTCTTGTAAGCAGCGACCTCTTCTCTCTTATCATCCGTAACGATCTTGTCGACCAGCGGATGTTCGGGAGAAAGGACGCAATACGTCGCTCCAAACAGCGTATCGCAACGCGTCGTAAAGACAGTGAAATCCTCGTCATGACCGTCGACCGTGAACTTTACTTCCGCACCGATCGATTTGCCGATCCAGTTGCGCTGTATCTCTTTGGTCGATTCCGGCCAGTCGATCGTCTCAAGATTGGCCAGCAGTTTCTCCGCATAAGCCGGGATGTCGATGATCCACTGCTTCATGTTTTTGCGCACGACCGGATAACCGCCTCTTTCCGACTTTCCATCGATGACTTCATCATTTGCCAAAACACAGCCGAGTTCCTCGCACCAGTTCACCGGCATCTCGATCAGTCTGGCATAGCCATCAAGATAGAGCTGTTTGAAGATCCATTGTGTCCATTTATAATAATTCGGATCAGAAGTGGAGACCACACGCGACCAGTCATAGGAAAAGCCTAAGCCCTTGAGCTGGTCGGTAAAATGATCGATGTTCTTCTGTGTGAAACCGGCAGGATGATTCCCTGTCTGGATCGCATACTGTTCAGCCGGAAGGCCGAAGGAATCAAAGCCCATCGGATGAAGCACATTGAAACCCTTCATCCTCTTGTAGCGGCTTACGACATCCGTCGCTGTATATCCTTCCGGATGTCCCGCATGAAGACCTACACCGGATGGATAAGGAAACATGTCCAGGGCATAGAACTTCGGCTTGGAAAAGTCATTGATATCCGTCTTGAACGTCTCGTTCTCTTCCCAGAATCTCTGCCATTTCTTTTCGATCGTCTTGTAATCAAATGCACTCATAAGATACCTCCGAAAATAAAAAAGGTGAGCACAAGGGCGCTGTTGCGCGGTACCACCTTAATTTCTATCTTTATGTCTATAACGCAGACCTGCGATCAATCTCTGTTTCAGACGAGTTCATCCGTTGCAGCTGCCGCCTTTCACCCTGCAGTGGCTCTCTTGAAGCTGGACCGGGACTACTATTCCTGAAGATTACTATTTAATCTTAATATTTTGGATGCATATTTTCAACAGAAAGCGAAGTGGGAACCTCCTCACTCGGAACGCACCACTTCCAGCGCTTTCTGCAGCTGCGTATCCTTCTCATCGTTGATGGAAAGCTCTCTGCTGGTCTCGGAAATGATCGACGAGAACGTCGTCTGATCGAGTATTCCATCTGCCTTCAGGGAATGTTCCGCCTGATAAGAGATCAGCGCATCCCTTAAGGACGCATCGAAGTATCCGTCAGTCCGTTCAATATCGTATCCCAGATACTGTAAAGCCTTCTGCGTGACCTTGGCGGAATCGGAGACCGAATCAAATTCGTAGGCCTCATCCTCCTCAAGATCATAATAAGACTCGTAGTAGATATCCGGCATCTTCAGCTCGATATCCGGAGCGATGCCTTCCTCGTGGATGGAAACACCATCCGGAGAATACCAGTAATAGGACGTCAGTTTAAGAACACCGCCGTTGTTTAAGACACGGTTGGTCTGAATGACCCCCTTGCCAAAAGTCTTCTCACCGATGATCGTCACATTCTCGCATCTTTCCTTTACAGCGATCGTAAAGACCTCAGCTGCCGAAGCGGTATCGCCATTTACCAACAGCACGATCTTATCGAAGTCATAATGCTTGCTGTCGGAAGGTGTATAATCGGACGTTTCTTTTCCATTCACCCCTCTTTGGCGCAGATAGACTTCATCAGGACCGATGAAAAGACCACAAATGTCCCTTACCGAACCCTGATAACCGCCACCGTTTCCCCGCAGATCGACGATGATCTTACCGGCTCCGGCAAAATTATCCAGATATTTGATGCATTCCTCGCACGTAGTGGAACCGAAACTGTTCAGTTCCATGACGATCAGATCGTCCTTCTTGTAGGCAAAGACTGTCGAATTGACGACTCCTCGGATAACAGTCACATCGAAGACTTCCGTACCTCTTTCGATCGTAAGGACGACCTCCGTCCCCTCGATACCCAGGACAAGAGAGCGGATCTGTTCAGTGTCCGCATCGACGATATCGATCCCATCGACCTTCAATATCGCATCGCCTGCCTGCAGACCCGCCTTTTCGGCAGGAGAGGAATAGAAGACCTTTACGATCATCGCCTTGCCGTTGAAATTGGTATATTCGACACCGATCCCCACATAGTTGCCGTTGATGCTGTCAGTGAAAGAATTCATCTCCTCATCCGACATATATGTAGTATACGGATCAAAATCGAAAGCCGTCATTCCATATAAAGCCTTGTCTTCCAGTTCCTTATCAAGATCCTCGTAGAGATCTGAATAGAGCCAGGTATGACCCATGATGCTCTTTATCTGTTCATAGATGTTCGATTCCTTCTTCTGTACAGGATTGGCGAGAGTGTAGACTCTGTCAGCGAAAATGCCGGCCATAAGTGACAAGAGGCACAGCAGAAAGACCAGAAATCTCTTCCTTCTCCTTGAACGGATCTCAGCCCTTTCTGAGGCCAGAGGCACTCTTTTCATCTTCTCAAAATCGATCTTTTCTTCTTCCATATCTTTAACCCGGTAAATACAGTTCAGGATTCAGTATACAAGGTGCAGGCGTACCGATCTCACAACGGTTGTTGTAGGCGGTACTTCCTCTGCCTACAGAGAATGTCGCATTCCAGCTCATATCGAGATACTCGGACAAGGACCCCTTGCCCAGACGGTACATTTCGATATGACAGTGCGGACCGGTCGAAGATCCTGATGATCCGACCGTACCGATGACATCGTCCTGGAAGACGAGATCACCGTAAGAGACATCTATGCTCAACATGTGGAAGAAGATGAATCCGTAGACCGTACCATCGACTTCACACATCATATAGACCTGATTGCCGCCACCGGCGATCGGATCGCCATCGTAGCAGCCCAGATAACCGGTGCCGTATCCGCCATTCGCACGGATAATGACGCCGCTTGCCGGCGCATGGATCGGTGTACCTCTGGAAGCCGCATAATCGACGCCCAGATGCCAGGCACCGGATAGGAAATCCGGATCATAATTCCACACTGTGGAAGTGATCCAGGAATTGTGCACTGCCGCAACGAACTCGTAGTTGATACCCAATGATTCCACCACATCCTTCAGTTCGGAGAAGGATTGTGCGATATCATCCTTTGCGTTGTTCAGTTCATCGATCTGATTCTGGATCTCAGCTTCCTTGGATTCGTAGTATTCCTGCATAGCGATCAGTTCCGCCTGCTTGACGACGATATCCTCATAATCGGCATCGAGTTTCACCTTTGTTTCATCCAGCTCGATCTTATCGGCTGTCAGCTGTTCGATCGTCGACAGCAAAAGCTGTCTGTCGGACTTGTCTTTCGAAACGATCGCCTCAACTCCATAGACCCTTGAAAGCATATCGGAGAAGGACTTTGAACCGAGTATGAATTCCAGGTAACCGTTGAAATGCATCGACTTCTGTGCTTCCGCCATCCTTTTGAGGACCCGCGAATTCAATGCGTCGACCTTCGCTTCGTTCTCAGCGATCTGCGCTTCAAGCTCCTCGATACGGGTACGAAGCGCATCGATCTGCAGTTTCAAAGTATCGATATCCGCCTGTAAAGCCTGCGCCTTCTGGGAATACTCCGCAACAAGAGCGGAGATCTTTTCCATCTGGCCTTCACTCTCTGCGATCTGTGCCTCGATCTCCTTGATCGCCTTGGATTCCTCACCCTTTATTTCCTTATAAACGATACGGCAAGCTTCCTTGTCCTTATCCTCGACACACTTGTCATAATTGCTTTTTTCCGTGTACTCTTCGTAATCATCCTCGTAGTAATCCTCATCATCCTCTTCGGCATAAATAAAACTTGTCCTACCGCCTAGCGGTAAGACCATAAAAACGATAAGGATGATGCTGAGGAGTTTCTTCAACATTATCTGGTCAACCTCAGATACTTGCATACAGAGATGTAGGAACCCAGGAAACCGACAATGATGCCGATCACCAGTAAGGCTGCTGCCACATATAACACAAAAGGCATGACCGGTACCAGCGTGATGACACCTGCCAGGATACCCCCCGTCATTTCATAAAGTTTGTAATAGCCGTAAACGATCAATCCGATCGGCAGAAGCGAACCGATGATCGCAATGATCACGCCTTCCACCAGGAACGGTGCCCGGATATAGCTGTTTTTGGCACCGACATTTCGCATGATCCAGATCTCATCCTTACGTGTAGCGATCGTGATCTTGATCGTATTGTAGATCAGATAGACAGCCAGAGCTACCAGAGCCAGTATCAGGATCCCGCCCGCATTTCTGATCGAATGCAGGATATTGATCAGCGTATAGGTATTGTTGCCGCCATCCTGTACCGAATCGACGCCATCCATCTTTGCGACATTGCTTTTGACCGTTTCCATATTGGAACCATCGGTCACATAGATCAGAAAAGCATCGTGGAAAGGATTGTCCTCACGGTAATACTCGGAGAATTCTACCATCTCCGGATACTCTTTGTTATAGAAATCGAATTCCTCATCCTTGGTACGATAGATGACATGATCGACTTCTTCCATATTCTCGATCTTCGATTTCATGACAGTGATCGTGGAAGGATCTTCCACGCTGTAATCGATCAAAGCGACAAGTGAGATCGACTGTTCGATCTCCTGTGTCAGAAAAGCCATATTGACCGCAAAGACACCGAACGCACCAACTAAAAGTAAGGTGATTGTGACAGCGGAAGATGCCGAAAAAGCCATACCGAAATGGCGTTTGACTCCAATGAAGCCCTCACGAAGATGCCTGAAGAATCTACGGAAAATGACCATTATCTTTCCTCTCCTTCACTGATCTCCCTGATAGCTTCGAATTGCGAAGTGATATCCTCCAGCATCTGGTCCTGCGCTTCGCTCTCGCTCATCTTTTCTCTGTCCTTTTTCTCCGGAACTTCTATCGTAGCCTGTGCCGGTTCACTTTCAGGTTTTTCTTCCTTTGTATTGACTGCAGGCTTATTCACGGTCTCCGTATGGAAACCGTCATCGACGATATGACCGGATTCAAGTTTGATCGTGCGCTTGGGATGTCTTTCGGCCATGACATCATTATGTGTTACGACAAGCAGTGTCGTCTTCTCTTCTCTGTTGATCTTCTCAAGAAGTTTGATCAT
>CADBND010000025.1 GCA_902795875.1 uncultured Erysipelotrichaceae bacterium | reverse complement strand
GTAAGACAAATCGTTGTCAAAGCGTTCTCTGACGTCGACCCCATCATCATCCATACCGACAAAGGTATCAATCGTGATCTGTTTATCCAGGTGGAAAGACTTGGCCATCGCAAAGAAAGATGCCTGTCTTCTTGAATGAGCGTTGGAAAGGCGTGAGATCATTTCCGGAGCTTCGATACTGCCGGAACCGACAAAATCATAGAGAGAAGAACAGTATTCATCCATTCCTTCTCCATTTACCAGCAACATCGCGTAGCGCTTTTCGCTGTCACATTCCTTCGGCTGATGATGTGCCGTCATGGCGATCGGCATTTCATCTTTATAGTAGAGTTCGCTTTCCACGACGACATTTGCGTAAACGATGTCTCCGGCCAGTGTTGCCGGATCGGTGATCCCGAACATTCCGGTGATCACGATACGCAGATCTCTGGGTTTATTTTTCAGATTAAAGATCTCAATACGCTGCACTTCACTGGCAGTAGGCATGTTTTCTTCTTGCGGAAGAAGGAAAATAGTCCGGACGATCTTTAATCCACATTCCGTTTCATAAGTGATCACGGTCCTGTTCTGTGAGTGTCTGCATACCGCTGTTTTGACGTTGTGTTTCACATCCAGCGAATAGAAGATCTGTTTGCCGTTTTCCGTGATATAGAACTGTCGATTGACCGGTTCACCGTTCTCGTCCGGAGAAAGGACGTATCTGGTAGCCAGGACTTGTTTTTCCTGTTTTCCACGGAAAGAACCTCTTCCGAATTCATCCAGAACAGATTTCGGTGTGGACTGCAAACAATCCGCATATTGGCTGCGATCTCCCAGTAAAAGATTGACACCGTAATGAGAACCGACGTGATATCCTTTCAGATCCAATATAAGCTCGCCGTCTTCATTGATGGTTCCGGGGGAAAGGAAGATCCTTTCGTAGATCCTTCTGGCAGCTTCTTCCATATCCTTGCTGAAATGGATCAATCCTTTTTCATTGAAAACCGCAAATTCGGGATCCATGGTAAAGAGAACGGAACCTTCTTCATTCTTTATCAGATCATAGAGAAGGGGATCGTTGATGATGTGCATGCAGATAGGCGCATAATACTTTAATCCGCTGAATGCGATGACAGACCTGCGGTCCTTGTTTGTGAACAGAGCGTCCGTTTTCTTTGTGAGACGGTCTTTGAAGATCTTTTCAGCCAGAGCGGATGCATCGATCTTCTGCCTTCTGCTGGTTTCGATTTGAAAATTCATAAATTAACTCCTCATGTGAAAAAGGCGAACTGTTTCATCCGCCTTATTATTATTTACATTACGATCGTGACATCGACATCTTTCTTCTTGGAAAGAGGAATGACACCGACAGGAACTTCCTTTCCGTCAACAAGGATCTTCTTTACACCTTTCTGAGCCTTGTCAGGGTTTTGGATGGTGATGTGATACATCGTTCCTCTGAACAGACGGTTGACCTTGTATTCCTTGACGTTTTCAGGGATACAGGGATCGATCCTCAGGCCGTCGTAATCCGGCTGTATACCCAGGATACCCTGCGTCAGGACTGTGAAGGTCCAAGCAGCCGTACCGGTCAACCATGAGTTCTTTCCTTCACCGAATGTCGCGGCATCCTTACCGGCAACCATCTGACAATAGACATACGGTTCAGTCCTGTGGATCTCGGAAATATCTTCCAGGAAGGCAGGGCAGGTCTTCTTATACAGATCGAAGGCCCTGTTTCCATGTCCCATGACTGTCTCTGCAAAGACGATCCATGGATTGTTGTGACAGAAGATACCTGCGTTCTCCTTGTATCCTGGAGGATAGGAGGAGATCTCGCCGAGATTCAGTCTATAGGTCGTATATGCCGGGTTCAGCAGTACGATACCATACTTCGTTTCGAGGTGTTCTTTGACGGAATCGAGTGCTTTCTGCGCTTCACCGGTCTTGACACCTACGCCGGCCATGACACACATGCCTTGCGGTTCGATGAAGATCTTTCCTTCATCGTTGAAGTGAGAACCGACTTTCTTGCCGAAGGCATCGTAGGCTCTTAAGAACCATTTGCCGTCCCAGCCGTCTTTAAGGATCGCTTTTTCCATGTCGGATACAGCATCGTCTGCTTTCTTGGCATCTTTGTCTTTTCCTAAATGTTTCAGGATATTGGCATAGGCTTTGCCATATTTGACAAACATACCGGCAATGAATACTGATTCAGCGACCGGTCCTTCGCTTGGTCCGGTGATCTGGAAGGATTCACCCGGATATTTCGAGAAACAGTTGAGGTTGAGACAGTCGTTCCAGTCGGCCCGGCCGATCAAAGGAAGATTGTGCGGACCTAAATTGTTGAGCGTGTATTCGAAGCTTCTCTTCAGATGCTCGAGGAGCGGCTGCGCCTTGGACGCATCGTTATCGAACGGAACCATCTCTTCAAGGATGGAGGTATCACCGGTTTCTCTTACATAAGCAGAGGTGCCGGCAATCAGCCAGAGCGGGTC
>CADBND010000024.1 GCA_902795875.1 uncultured Erysipelotrichaceae bacterium | reverse complement strand
GGAGATTTCAAGGATATCATTAAGCTGATCAATCTGCAGAATGTTATTCTTCATCGCGTACTTACAGAAGCCTTTGATGTTGGATAGCCTCAGATTGATCGTTTTTACTGCATACTTATCCTCAGTCATTTTACGGATATAACCGAGAATCATCTTACTGTGGAAGTCAGCCACAGTGATTTCCATAAGGCTGTAGTTGTTTGTTTCGCAGACATAGTTAAGAAAACTATTCAAGCCAGCTTTGTATGCAGTGACTGTGTCTTCATCCCTTCTTTTGATTATCGGTATGTATTCCATCAGAAACCTGTTTATTGTTTCAAACAGTTTGGGATCCTTAGCCTTCATAAGTCCCCCTGTAGACTGAATTGAATACCTCCCAGTCAATTCCCGAAGATGCTCTGAGACGCTCCGGAAGAAGATGAACATAGTACAGTGTACTGTTAATGTCTTCATGACCCATATACACCGAAAGATAAGGAAGTAATGCCATCACATCCTGCTTATTATCGATCCACCTCATAATCGTCCGTGAGGCGAACATGTGGCGAAGATCATATGGACGGAGCCTTTCTGATAAATATCCGATATCGCTTTTCCTGGCAAGCGAACGAAATCGAGAAGTCATCCAAGCGCGTCTTAATGGTTTTCCGTTATGCTCGAAATAATAAGTCCTGTCGTGATTCTGGAGAGAATCGAATAGTATGCAAAGTTCACGCATATCTTCAGAAATAATGATATGACGATCTTTTCTCTGCTTTGATCTTCGAATAAATACATCACCTGTATCAAGATTCACATCGTCTTTGAGAAGATGAAGCGGTTCTGCCGGTCGCATGCCTGCACAAAACATAAACCTGAAAAGCAAAGGGGAAATGATTTCAGTTGGTGGATCACATTTTCTCCGAGTGAGAGTTGTATCAATAGTATGAAACAACGATTTTATGTGATCATCGTTAAGCAAAGTTGGGATGTATTCCTTTTGTTTCTCATAATATTCTCCGTCATTTGCCAAATAACCGTTCTCTCCGCATAATCTGATAAATGACGAAAGTTTATTGAAACATGCGAGAAAAGAGTTCACCGTATTTGGACTGTCATATTTCCGGTAGGCAAGCCAGGAAGATATCATGTCTTCTGTAAGCTCTGTCACATCGGGAAAGCTTTCAGAGCAATAATCGATGAAAGGATGAAGAGTAGCGTATGTTGTGGTTTCCTTATATCCAAGATTTCGGCGGTGCTCGATCATGCCGTTCAATTGGTTATAAAGCTTATCCTTGAACGTATTCATCCGGCACCTCCAAAAACAAAGGATTTATAGATAGCGCCAGACAATGGACATTCCGAAAAATCTGCTGCAACAAAGGAGTTCATTTTAGCATCAACCGAAAGATATACCCTGTCTTCAGAGATATCCTTATGCCCGAGCATTTCCGAAACTGCGTAGATGGAAACACCATTCTGAATCGACTGAGTCGCAAAGAAACGTCTGATGCTGTGAAACCCTCTTCCTTCAATATAGTCCACTTCTGCTTTGTAACAGTATTTTTTAAGTAAGGTATTCAAGCAACGATCAAGCCTTTTGTAAGGTGCCTTAGAAGTTAAAAACACATATTTTGAATCAACATCAGGACGTCCGTGCAGAATATAATCCGCGATATCGTTGAGTACACTGTTGGGAACCGGCAACAATAGCGCATGGTGTTCTTTTCTTTGCATGAAATGAATTGTTTTCTTTTTCCAGTCAATACAAGAGTAGGCCAGATCAGAAATGTCACATCCACGTATTCCGGTAGCCGCAGCAAGTGTAATAATCGCTTTATCACGCTTTCCAATAGGAGTATTTGTGTCGATCACACTCAAGATCTTTTCAATTTCTTTGGAGGTATAAGCAGGGATGAGCCGTATGTCTCTTGGGCCAGCTTTTAAACCACTGAAGTCTGCCGTGATATTTCCAATCTTATGTTCTTTAAAATACTCACTCAAGCATTTGACAGCTCGAACAACACGATACATCGTACCGTTGACAGTATCAGAGCAGTAGTCAATGAATTGAAAAAATGTGGAATTCTCGACATCATTCAATTCGATACTATTTTCCTCAATGAAACAGAAGGAACGCCTGATAAGCGTTCCTATGTCAATCTCAGAAGATTCACAGAAATGACAAGACTGAATGATATCAATGATTAATTCGTCATACTTATCGTTAGGAACAAATTTTCTAAACCGGGATGTATCAGCACTCAAATCGATCGTCTTTTCCGTGCCGCTTTCAAGTAGCAATCTGCAGGCACGCTTCGAAAAACGATAAACCTCAAACACAATTGTTTCCTCAGCATATTTTTCCTCAACTTTCTCAAAAAGATTGTCGACTGTGTTTTGATCACATGGATCATTCATCGAATAACCGCATTCTTTGATTAATGATTTCAAAGTGAATCGATACAGATCAATGGTTGCGTCAGCTCGTCCAGCTGCTTTTACAGACTCAAGCAGTCTTTCGAGGGCCTTTTCAATACTCAATGCCATTATTATTGGCCTCCTTTCAAGGAGAGCCTAGCACAGAGTTATTCCGATATTTTCACGAGGAGGTGCTGATAAATGCAGGGCCTCCTCATAATTATCGGAATAATAAAAAAGTCGGAATAAGGAATGTTATTCCGATATCGGAATAACAGACCACCTGTAGTGGTACGCCATCTTGAGATCCTTTGCAGAGAATTCAGATTTCTTAAGATTTGTGATCAGACATTCATATGTAT
>CADBND010000023.1 GCA_902795875.1 uncultured Erysipelotrichaceae bacterium | reverse complement strand
TAGTAATCCTTAATCCAATCCAAACGATACTGTGCATCATCCGGGCAGGTTACGTAGACACCATAGTAGCTGTCTAAGATAGCCAGAGGACCATTGACACTTTCAGCCTCACGAACTTCAACCGGAGAAGCATCACCTAACCAAGCGTGTTTCAGCATCGGTTCGCCGTTAGCATTCGTGCTCATTTCGAAGATATCGAAGTCATCATCTTCACCGTAAGTACCCCAGTTGTTCTGCGGAGACTGGAGTGGATCATACATCTGGTCAAGCCATGCACAGATCAACGCAGGATTCTTTGCAGTAGCAGTGACAACACAGCGGCCTCTGTCGAAACCGGAAGTGAAGGAACCGTTCTGCGGAGTGAGGTTCTTCGTATCAGCCTCAAGCATCGCAAGCGGGATCCAGCTCTTTCCGGCGATCAGGTCATCCATGGTGACCTGTACGATATTTGCAACGTCCCAAGAGAAGCAGACACCGTAACGTCCGGATTTACCCTTAGCAACATAAGTGGACCAGTCCTGCGTGAATGCATCGACGTCGATCAGGTTCTCTTCATAGAGCTTGTGCAGCCACTGGAGACCCTTCTTGAAGCCTTCCGTCTGAGCGGTGCAGATGACTTTTCTGTCTTCTGTAACAGCAATGTGTCTGCCCTTATCCGGATCACCGTAACCTTCGCCGAAACCGTTGATCAATACCATCGGGTCCTGACCACCATCGTTCATGATGAAGGACATCGGAATGATATCGCCATCGATATTGAATTCCGCTTTGAGCTTATCTGCGTTGTCGCGGAATGCGATCAGAACAGCTTCGAATTCATCGACTGTCGCCGGAACTTCAAGTCCGAGGAAGTCGAGCCAGCTCTTGTTGATGAACGGCATGTTATCGATCGTCTGGATAGCTGTCTTTTCATAACCTAACTGTTCGATCCAAGGAAGAGCCCAGATGTGACCGTTTTCATCCGTAGACATTGCACGGTATTCCGGAGCCTGTTCATAGACCTTGCACAGATTCGGCATGTATTTGTCGATATAATCTTCAAGGTTGATGATGACACCCTGCTTTGCATACTTGAGCAGGTCAGTATCACCGAAACCGGCAGAGAAGACGAATTCAGGAAGTGTCTTGATGTTGGACATTTCAAGGGAGATCTTCTCACCCCACTGGTCGCTCTGGATCGCTCTCCAGTCGACATGAACGTTTGTCTTTTCTTCAAGCCTCTTGAAGATCGTTCTGTTGTTCGGATCAGATTCCGTGCCAGCCGGATAGTTGGTCAAGCCGGAAATAGTAGCTGTTTCAGCCAACGGGAACTGAAGCGTTGCCGGATCGACATCGAGTCCCTGAGACTCGGAACCACCGCCACCGTTTCCGCCCTTGGAGCCGCAGCCCGCCAGCATGCACATCGTCAGGACGCACAGCAGCAGCGTAGTCAGTAATTTGCGCATTTTTTTCATTTTCTCTCCTTTTTTATCTTACAGAATGCACTGTAATGACCTCATTAGCCTTTGACTGCACCGGCCATGATACCGGAGTCAAAGTATTTCTGGAAGAACGGATACATAATCATCAACGGTAAACTTGAGATGATGATCGTAGCATATTTCAGCAATTCAGCCAGCTGAGCTCTTGCAGCAGTAGATTGCATATCCGAGACCATGCCGGGTTCCGGCTGGTTCTGAATAAGAATGGAACGCAAGACAAGCTGTAAAGGCTGTTTTGCCGAATCGTTCAAATAGATCATGGCATCAAAGTAGCTGTTCCACATGCCGACGAACTGCCACATGGCGATCGTCGCTATGATCGGCATACATACCGGAAGAAGGATCTGGAAGAAGTAGACCATTTCCGATGCGCCGTCGATCTCGGCAGCTTCCTGCAGATCTTTCGGGATGCCCATATAGTAGGTACGGGCAACAATCATGTTCCAGACGCTGAATGCGCCGGGGATCAGGATCGCCCAGATCGTATTAAGCATGCCCAGATCGGAGATCAGCAGGTATGTAGGAATCAGACCGCCACCGAAGTACATCGTTATGACGAAGAGCAGATTGAAGAAACCACGTCCTTTAAAATCTGTTCTTGACATCGGATATGCCGCTAAAAGTGTGATGACGGTAGAGATCGCTGTAAATGCGATCGAGTAGAACAAGGCATTCTTGAAACCGACCCAGATCTGCGAGTTGGACATGACTCTTTCATAAGCTGTCAGAGTCCACTTACTGAAATCGAAGGTAAGACCACTGTTCTGTAAAGTGATCGGGTCAACGAAGGAAGCCAGGATGATGTAGATGACCGGCAATATGATGGCGACCAGGAACAGTCCCAGAATCACGTAACCGCAAACAAGCAGGAACTTGTCTTCCTTAGGCAGTTTAGCGAATTCGCTCTTTTGTTTTTTCTTTTCCATCGCTTAGACTCCTTTACCGTCGTTCAGTTTCTTGACGATCGTGTTCATCGAGATAAGCAAGATGACGTTGATGACGGTATTGAACAGACCGACAGCGGTCGAGAAACCGTAGTCACCATCCAGAAGACCTTTTTTATAAACGTAGGTCGAAATGATCTCGGACGCGTTCAGGTTCAGGTCTGTCTGCAAGGCATAAGCTTTTTCGAAACCGACTGACATGATGTTACCGACTGACATGATGAACTGGATCAGCACGGTATCTTTGATAGCCGGCCATTCAACAGCCTTGATCTGCTGAATGATGTTCGCACCGTCTATGATCGCAGCTTCCTGCAGTTCTTTGGAGGCGTTGGACAAGGCTGCCGTATAAATAATGGAAGCCCAGCCTGCGCCTTGCCAGATACCGGAAGCGATGTAGATCGTTCGGAATGCGGAAGGCATCGTCATGAAGTTGTACTGTGTGCCAAGCAGCTGATTGATCATACCTGTCGGCGACAGCAAGATACGTACGATACCACACAGGACGATGACCGAGATGAAGTTCGGCATGTACAGGACCAGCTGGATCTTCTGCTTAATGCTCTTGGATAAGATCCTGTTAAGCAGGAAAGCCAGGAGGATCGGAGCCGGGAATCCCCATAAGAGACCAAAGATTGACAGCTTCAATGTATTGGCCAGATAACGGAGGAAGTCCGGAGACGAAAGGAAACGATTAAAGTGTTCCATGCCGACCCATTCGCTTCCCAGAATGCCTCTGATCGGGTTGTCTTCCATAAACGCGATCAGGACACCACCCATCGGGATGTAACGGAAAACGATCGTCAGCACGAACGCAGGAAGGATAAAAAAGACGTAAAGTTGCCAGTGCTGCTTCACATAGAGCAGAAACTCATGCAACTTCCCCCCTTTTGCCTTCCCAACAGTTCCGGCGTTTGAGACTTTGTTCATTTTTCTCTCCCCAACAATAATGATGTTGTAAGCATAAAAATGCTTTCGTTATGTACCTATATCTTATCACACGCTTTTTTTTGGAATCAACATAATTAGTGTGTAAATGCACATTTTTAACTATGATTTTGCACAATTTTCCCTTTTATATAACAAAATATAGGATCAGTTTGCATTTGCACAATTATCAAGCACTTATTTTGACGAATGCACAAGATAGATGCTAATATTAAATTAAGGAAAACGGAGCCATACAATGCGAAAAAAAGTCACGATTCAGGATATTGCGGATGAACTGGGTGTTTCACGCAACACTGTTTCGAAAGCAATAAACAATTCCGACGGTTTAGCATCCGCCACGAGAGAAAAGATCATTCAGAAAGCTGTTGAAATGAATTACAAGCAGTTTTCTTATGTCAAGACGCTTGCGGGGATCACCCATTCCGATCTCAATCTGAACGATACAGCTCCCGAATACTACGGTGAGATCGCTCTTCTGACAACACAATTCCTGTCACAATCTCATTTCTCTTCGCTGATGCTCGATACGTTCCAGAAAGAGGTCTCCCAGTTAGGGTATACTCTCAACACACATCGCGTTTCCCCTGACAACATTGCTTCAATGACCTTGCCTATCACTTTCAAAAAAGACCGCGTCAGTGCCATCATGTGCATTGAAATGTTCGATCTCGAATATGACAAGATGATCTGTGAACTGGGTTTACCGACATTGTTTATTGACGGTCCGATCAAAAAAGAAGGCTACTCCCTTCCCTGCGATCAGTTATATATGGATAATTATGTCGAAGTCACCCGTTTTGTAAACGATATGCTGAAAAGAGGAAAGAAAAAGATCGGTTTCATCGGAAACTACGAGCACTGTCAATCTTTCTTCGAACGTTATACCTCATACAGATTGGCGCTTCTTATGGCGAATGTCGAAATAGAAGAGAAGTTCGTCATAAAGACCAATGATAAACAGGAGATAGAAAGCCGGATCGCTTCTCTCGGGGAATTGCCCGATGTCTTTCTGTGTGAAAACGATTTTGTTGCCATGGACGTGATGTCTGCTTTATCAAAAAACGGGATCCGCGTACCGGACGATGTTATGATGTGCGGTTATGACGATTCACCGGAATCCAGGATCATGTTTCCCGCTTTGACCACGATCCACATTCATACGCAGGTCATGGCCTTCTCTGCGATGCAGATGCTGATGTCACGAATCAAGGAACCGACCCTGGATTATCGTGTCCTTTATACACAGTGCGATCTCATCTATCGCGCTTCTACAGGAGATTAGGACTATGAAATTCTTTTCTTATGAAAGCAGATTCACTCAGATCCTGTTGAAACTGTGCTACAGTTGTTACCTGAATCTGTTCTGGATAATATGTTCTTTACCGATCGTGACGATCGGAGCTTCGACGACAGCCTTGTATTATTCCTGTCTCAAAGTCATACGCGATCAGGAAGGAAATGTCGCCAAGCACTTCTTCACCTCCTTCAGAGACAATTTCAAACAGTCCACGATCATCTGGCTGATCATGCTGGGAGTTGGTCTCTTTATGGGCTTTGATTTCTATATCCTGTATAATCTGCGCCTGAATTCACCGCCCTCCCTGGCAGTACTTTGGACGATCCTTCTGGCGATCCTCATCGCTCTTATCGTTTTATATACGATCGTGCTTCTCATGATATTTCCGCTGGAAGCCAGCGTCATCAATACGACGGCAGCCATGTTCAAGAACGCATTCCTCATCGGAACACACTATCTGTTTGCGCCGATCCTGGTCTTTGCGATACACTTCGCCATGTTTTTTGCGGTCGTCAGCGTCTTCACGCCCCTGATCGTTCTGGGAGAAGGGTTCTGTGCTATGCTGAGTTCATGGGTCTTAAACAGTCTGCTGATCGCTGTTACTACACCGGCTGAAGTTGAAGAAGAAGAGGAACAATGAAACTTTCTGAAGAAGAAAAAGCTTCTCACAGGGAAGCCTTTCGCAAAATGAACTTTCAGGACAAGGTGATCTACATCCTGTCCTACTATAAAGCCTATATCATCATCCCCCTGCTGCTTCTGATAATAGCAGGGAATCTTATTTATGGCCGTATCAATAAGAAAGAGGAAGTCCTCTATATCGGACTGGTCAATGTCGCAGCCGGAGATGAACTTCTGAACGAATTGAATGAAGGATTTATTTCCTCTTCATTCTCCGATCCGAAAAGAAAAACAGTCATTCTCTATCCCAACCTGTATATCTCCGATTCCGCATCCGTAGACAACAACCAGTACGCTTATGCATCCAAGATCAAACTCCTTGGATCCATCGAGGCGAAAAAGCTCGATGTCGTCATCGCCAACAGGGAGGCTTATGATCTTCTTTCTATGAGCGGATATCTGTTGGATATCAGAAACACGATCTTATTTGACAAAGTCTTTGCTTCGACCGTATACAACGACGTTCTGATCAACGACAATCGGATCGACTATCTTCTTGATGAAGACACCTCTTTAGATCTTTCGAGCCGCTCGGAAGCAAACGGCATCGATCTCTCTGCTTTCCCCGTCATAAAAAAGGCCGGATTCCCCGAAACCCTGTATCTGTGTGTCATCGCGAACACTCCCCGTATCGAAACGATTTCCTTATTTATCGATCATCTGAACAAATAGAAATCCGTAAAGATCTCACTTCAACGAACCATGAACGAGATCTTTTTCTTTTGTTTCCATACAGAAAAAGATGCCAAGAGATCAAGCTTCAGCATCTTTATCTATGAAATATGTTTTTCAATACCGTACCGTCTTTATTTGCGCAGGAAAGAAGGATCTTCCTCCTGTTCAGACTTGCTGTACCGCTCCGCCTTCATATGCAGGTCGTATTTTTCCCGCAGCCGAGCGATCGTATTCATCATCGCAGAAGCATGGTGTACATCCAAAGCCTCCTGATCCGTCCAGCTGTCTATCAGCAGGACTGTCTCAGGGTCATCGACAGAAACGAAATATTCGTATCGAAGGTTCCCCTTTTCTGCCCGTATGGCTGCTGCTGTACCGCTTTCTTCCATCTCCTTTACAAACTTCAGCGCATTGCCGTCTTTCCCGGTGTAATAAAGATTCATTGTGATATCCATTTATGATCCTCTTCCTTTCACTTTCGCAAACATACCATATAGCAAATATGCCAACAAAGAAAACAATATTACAGACGATACAAATGATATCGGTTCGAAACGCAAGGAGATTCTGTCGGATTCTCCCTGCATCATTGCGTAGATCCTGACCATACGAAGTCCAAAACCGGTCTCCGAGGTGATCTCTCCGCCCCACATCTTCCATCCCAGCAAAAGGTGGCCTTCCTTTTGAAAATACAGGTAATTCACAAACAATCCTGCCAATGTGATGACCAAAC